>DATKJJ010000375.1:0-3627 GCA_035543695.1 Gemmatimonadales bacterium
CGTCGCGGACGTGCTCTCGGCGTGCCTACGATCAATCTGACCGCGGTGTCGCCCCGAAAACTTTTGCCGCCCGATGGGGTGTATGCCGTGGCCGTAGAGTGGCGGGAGGGCCGCGCGGAGGGCATGATGAGCCAGGGGCCCCGTCCCACATTCCAGGATGGACGGCGCACGCTCGAAGCTCACCTCTTCGACTTCAACGGCAATCTGTACGGTGAGTGGGTTCGGATCGAATGGGTGGAGCGTTTGCGCGACATCGAGCGCTTCGCGACCATCGAGGAGCTGAAAGCGCAAATGGAGCAGGATCGTCAACAGGCCCTGGCGGTGCACGCCGGGCGCCGTTCCACACCTAGCCGCGTCTCGCACGCCTGAGAGCCTGATACCGCATGTTCGCCTCAATTCGTTCCCGACTACTTCTGATCGCCGCACTGGTCGCGGCCTCGGTCTACTTCCTGTTCCCGAGGAATGTGACGATTCGCGAGCGCGCTCCCAGCGGCGTCATGCGCGACACCGTGGTGACGCGGGTGCCGCTGAAGCGGGGGCTCGATCTTCAGGGCGGGATGCACCTGGCTCTGGAGTTGGACCAGTCCAAGCAGGTCTCGGCCGATCCCAAGAAGGATCTGGATCTGGCTTTGACGGTGCTCCGGAAGCGGATCGATGAGTTCGGTGTCGAAGAGCCGCTGGTCCAGAAGGTGGGGGACAATCGGATCGTCGTCGAGCTGGCGGGGATCACCGATCCTGCCCGGGCCAAGGGCATCGTGCAGCGAAGCGCGTTCCTCGAATTCAAGATTACCAATGAGACCGGGGCACTGGAGAAGGCGCTGCCTGCCATGGACCGGACTCTCAAGAGCTTGGGAATCAAGGGACAGGCTCAGCCGGAGAAGCCCTCCGCCGTGCAACAACTCCTGGGTGGTGACACCTCGGGCGCCGCGGCCAAGGACAGCACCCGGCCCGACACTACTCGCAAGGGCAAGAGCCGCAAGGACACCGCTGCCCGAGACAGCGCGGCTCAGGATACCACACCGGTGCCGGGTGGCGTCCTCAGCGGGCTGATTCAGCCGGCCGGGCCGGGAGGGGTCCCGGGCGAGTACGCCGTTCCGGAAACCGCGTTTCCCCGGGTAGACAGTCTTATCAACCTGCCGGCGGTGGCCAGCCAGCTGCCGCGCGGGGTGGTACTGCGATGGAGTGCTGCTCCCACCAGCGTCGGAGTGCAGCCGGTGCGCTTCCTCTATGCCCTCGAGAACAAGAGCATCGTCACCGGGGCCAACCTGGTGAATGCCCAGGCTCAACTCGATCCGTTGACCAATGGTCCCATCGTCACCTTCGAGTTGGACCGGGCAGGCGGACGTCGGTTCGGTGACGAGACCGGGAAGCATGTCGGCGACTACATGGCCATCCTGCTGGACGGCAGAGTGCAGGGAAGACCCCCGGTGATTCAGAGCCGGATTGGACGCAACGGACAAATCACCCTGGGTGGTAAGAGCTTACAGGAGGCACAAGACCTCGCGTTGACGCTCAAGGCCGGCGCCCTGCCCATCCCGCTCAAGATCGTGGAGGAGCGCCAGGTCGGGGCCAGTCTGGGCAGCGACTCGATCAGGAAGGGCATCACCGCTGGCCTGGTTGGAACGGCCATGGTGATTCTGATCATGCTCGTGTTCTACCGGCTGAGTGGCGCACTGGCCGTGGTCGCGCTGGGGCTGTACATCCTGTTCACCCTAGGCGCGCTCTCCATGGTCAATGCCACCCTGACGTTGCCGGGACTGGCGGGCATCGTGTTGTCGATCGGCATCGCGGTCGATGCCAACGTGCTGATCTTCGAGCGAATTCGAGAGGAGTTGATGCACGGCAAAACCGTGCGGCTCGCGATCGATGAGGGATTCAAGCATGCCATGAACGCCATCATCGACTCCAACGTCAGCACGGTTTTGACCGCCCTGTTCCTGTTCCAGTTCGGCACCGGTCCGGTGAAGGGCTTCGCCGTCACTCTCATCATGGGTATCATTGCCTCGATGATTACCGCGGTGTTCGTGACCCGAACCTTCTTCATGATCTGGCTGAACCGGCGGCCCGCCCTGTCAACCCTGAGTATCTGATATGCTGCGACTCTTCAGCAACGCCAACTACGACTTCATCGGGGTGCGGCGCTACGCCTACATTATTACCGCCGCCATTCTCCTGCCGGGTCTGCTCTTCCTGCTCATCACCGGGCTGAACTACAGTATCGAGTTCACCGGCGGCACCCTGCTCCAGATTCAGAGCAAGAAGGCGGTGGATGTGGCGAGTCTCCGAACCGGGCTCGACCGCGAGGGTATTCACGGGGCCGAAATACAGAACTTCGGCTCCCAGAATGAGTACGTGATCCGGGCTCGTCTGGCCAAGCCGGGCACGGACGCCAACGACACCCAGGCCACGGCCAATGCCGTTCGCCACGCGCTGGATCGGGTTCTGGGGACGGGCAACTACAGCGTGGCTCGAACCGAGGCGGTCGGCCCGAAGGTGGGCGGCGAGCTTCGGCAGAAGGCCTTCCTGGCGATCTTCCTGTCCTTTTTCGCGGTGTTGGCCTATCTGGCGTACCGCTTCGAGTGGCGCTTCGGCCTGGCGGCGGTGATCGCCACCGCGCACGACATTCTGGCCACCATTGCCTTCATCGGGATCATGCGGCTGGAGGTGAGTCTCACGGTGGTGGCGGCTGTGCTGTCGATGGTGGGGTACTCGCTCAACGACACTATCATCATCTTCGACCGGGTGCGGGAAAACCTGCACAAACACAAGCAGGAGCGATTCGCCCAGATTCTGAATCGCTCGATCAACGAGACGCTGCCCCGAAGCGTGCTGACCCACGGCACCACTATGGCGAGCTTGATTGCGCTGACCATCTTCGGCGGCGAGGTAATCAGGCCATTTGCCCTGGTGATGCTCTTCGGCGTGTTTACCGGAACCTTCTCTTCGATCTACATCGCTTCGCCGGTCCTGATGGCGATCGAGCAGCGCTGGCCCGGTCCCGCCGCTCGGGGGCACCTGGCCCCCAAGAAGGCTCCCGCCGCGCCGGCCAGCCGGAAGCCACAGACCGTCGGGTGAATTCAGCGGGGCAGGTGTTCGCTCGAGTCGAACGCGCCGCCCCGCAGCCCCGCCTTCCCGTTGCCCCGCTTTGCTGATCGACACTCACTGCCACTTGGCAGACTCGGCCTACGCTTCGGATCTTCCCCAGGTTCTGGAGCGGGCGTGGGACGCGGGTGTGGCCCGGATCGTGGTGGTCGGCGAGTCGCGCGAGCGGGCCGAAGCCGCGCTGGCCATGGCAGCGGTTGAGCCAAGGCTGATCGCGACGGCCGGGGTTCATCCCCACGACGCACAGGGCTGGAGCCCAGATTCCGAGCAATGGTTGCGCGAGCTGCTGCAAAACCCCCATATCGTGGCCGTGGGGGAGACCGGCCTCGATTTCCACTACGATCATTCCCCTCGTTCGCTGCAGCACCGGGCCTTCGAGGCTCAGCTCGCCCTGGCAGCCGAGGCCAGGAAGCCGGCGGTCATTCACGCAAGAGAAGCGGATGACGATGTCGCCGCCATACTGGCCGCCCATCCCGACGTGCCGGCCATCCTCCATTCCTTCAGCAGCGGCATGGCGCTCTTGCG
>DATKJJ010000376.1:0-4680 GCA_035543695.1 Gemmatimonadales bacterium
CAGGAGGGCAAAGCACACCGAGTTCTGGATGGCGCGCGCCAGGATGTCGCCCTTCATCTCGCGGGCCCAGAAGGTTGTTCTGAGCAGTTCCAGGGCGGAGCCGGGATCGATGCGCCGCCGGTCGGTGGTGATGACCAGCCCATCGCGCCGATATTCCAGTGGAGCATCATCCAGCATGGCGAAATCGGCTCCGCTGGCTCTCTCAGGCCCGGTGGTCCGAGACCGGGGCGGTCCCCCGCCACCGGCGCCAGAGAAGGAGCAGCATGGCCAGCAGGTTGGCTCCGGCAAGGCCGGCGCCGATCAAAATCAGTCCCCGGGCCACCGCTCGAAGCAGCCCCAGCTCTCTCACGTCCATGACTCCGAGCAGGATTCTGGCAGTCAGAAAGGCGGCTGCCCCGGAGAACAGGAGCAGTTGCAGCAGCAGAAGCGGCCGGTACCCCATGCCCGCATAGAGCCAGTAGAGGGCCAGGGCCACCAGCATCCAGGCCAGGAGCCCGGTTCGGCTTCCATGCCCCAGCGGAAGCTCACGCAGCAGGGGTACCACCAAGAGGGCCAGCGCCACCAGCATCAGCAGCAGCTTCCAGCTGGCCCGCCACAGCTCTCGGGGCGACGCGTCTTCCGCGGTATGCAGATTCGGCTCCGGTTCCACTAGGCCTCACTGATCATGGCAGGTTCATTTTACGCTTCAACCGTCACCAGGGGAACGGCGGGCTAAGGCTCGACCGATCCTCTGGCGATACTTCAATCGATGAACTCACCCCGTCCGGAGCCCGGAACAGCCCGCGAACGCCTCCGCACCGTCATCGTGGACGATCACGATGAGGTTGGGCTGCTCGTCGCCCGCCGGATTGCCGATCTTATTCAGGTCCGGCGCCGGGCGGGAGCCCGCACCGTTCTCGGACTGGCTACCGGGTCCACCCCTATAGGAGTCTACCGCGAGCTCATTCGACTGCACCAGCAGGAAGGCTTGAGCTTTGCGGATGTCGTCACCTTCAACCTGGACGAGTACTACCCCATGGACCCGGGGAGCATCCATTCCTATCACCGGTTCATGTGGGAAAATCTTTTCACCCATCTCGATATCCTGCCCCACAACGTTCACCTGCCGCGGGGCAACGTGCCGCGGGACGCGGTAGAAGATGAATGCCGTTGCTACGAAGAGAAGATCCGGGCGGCCGGAGGGATCGATCTGCAGCTTCTGGGGATCGGTCGGACCGGTCACATCGGCTTCAATGAGCCCGGTTCCGGCGCGGAGAGCCGGACCAGACTGGTGACCCTGGACCTGGTGACCCGGAAAGACACGGCAGCCGATTTCTTCGGCGAGGAGAACGTGCCTCGAGAAGCCCTGACCATGGGCGTCGAGACCATCTTCGAAGCCCGGGAGATCCTGATTCTTGCCACTGGTGAGCACAAGGCCGCGATCGTGCGCCGAGCGGTGGAGGGGGAGGTGGACCATGAGGTGGCCGCCACCTTCCTCCAGAATCACGGGAATACCACCTGCTACCTCGATCGCGCGGCGGCGGCGGAGCTCACCCGGGTGGCGACACCCTGGCTGCTGGGCCCGGCGGAATGGACGCCGGCCAGAGTCATCCGGGCGGTGGTGTGGCTGTCGCATCAGACCGGAAAGGCCATCCTGAAGCTGACGCAGCGGGATTATGCCGAGCATCATCTGTCGTCCCTGGTGGCCCGCTACGGCTCGCCCGGTTCCTTGAACGGCGAGGTATTCAATGCCCTCGGAGCCAAGATCCGGGGTCGCTCCAAGCTGCCCCGCCACAGCCGAATCATCTGTTTTTCCCCCCATCCGGACGACGATGTGATCTCCATGGGGGGCATTCTTCACAAGCTTGCCGTCAACGGGAACCAGCTGACGGTGGCCTACATGACCAGCGGCAATCTGGCGGTGTTCGACCACGACGTTCGGCGCCATCTGGACTTCATCCGGCGTCTGGCCGGTGAGCGGCACCTGCCCGAAGCCGCCGCGCTGGAGCTGGAGCGCCGGATCGCCGAGTTTCTGGTGCGGAAGCGCCCTGGTGACGTGGACATTCCCGAGGTGCAGGACGCCAAGCGCGTGATTCGAGAGTCTGAGGCAGTGGCCGGCATCCGCACTCTCGGATTGGAAGATCATGCAGCCCGGTTTCTGGACCTGCCCTTTTATCAGACCGGCAAGGTGAAGAAGGATCCAATTGGCCCCGGGGACATCACCATCGTGCGGAACCTGCTGGAGGAGATTCGGCCCGAGCTGGTCTTCGTGGCGGGAGATCTCTCCGACCCGCACGGAACCCACCGGCTCTGCAAGGAGGCGGTCGAGCGCGCGTTGGAGCTCTATGTCCAGGCCGGCGGTCAACGGCCCGAGGTGTGGCTCTATCGGGGCGCCTGGCAGGAGTGGTCGGTCACCGAAGCAACCTGGCTGGTACCACTCTCTCAGGAGGAGCTGCGGCTCAAGATTCAGGCAATCTTCAAGCATCAATCCCAAAAGGACACAGCACCCTTTCCCGGCCCGGACGAACGGGAGTTCTGGCAGAGGGTCGAAGCCCGCAACAAGAACACCGCGGCGGAGCTCGACCGACTGGGTCTGGCCGAATATTTCGCCATGGAGGCCTATGTAGTCGCCCCGTGACCGACCTCACCTCGATCGTTGCTGCCCATTGCTAGGGTACATGAGGATTCAATCATCGGGGGTCAGGTGTCGCGTCGGGTTCCATCGCTGCTGTTGCTGCTCCTGGTAACTCCGCTCCGCGGGGTTGCGTCCCAGTCCACCTCGACTCCACCCGCGGTAATCATCACTCCTAGCGCCGGCCGCCTTGCCTTTGGCGACTATTTCACCGGGCCGGCCGGAGTGACGTTCTCCAATCAGACTGCCACGGGATACGGGGGAGAGCTTTCGGTTCGGGTCTGGAAGGGCGTGAGCGTGCTCGGCTCCGTGCTGCACGCGAGCTCGAACTGGAGCTTCGACGAAATTCCCCTGCTGGGAAGGGTAACCGTGGAGGGAGCCAGCCTCTGGTTCTATGACATCGGAGCGAGAGGCCAGGCGAAGCTGGCCAGCTCGAGTCCGCTCTCCGCCTTTGCTCAGTTGGGCGCGGGTGCCATCCACTATTCGGTAGACAATCCGCTGTTTTCCGGGAGTGCCTTCAACCTCACCTTTTCGGGAGGAGTGGGCTTGATCGCCAACCTGGGCGAGCGGTTCACCCTCCAGGGTCTGCTGAAGGACTACTATGCCTCATTCCGGAGTGTGGACGACGCCGCGGCTTACGGAGTTGAAGGCCAGCGGGCCCACACCCTGGCCGTGCTCTTCGGACTGGGCATGGGGTTATGACGTAGCCCGGCATCAGGGGGCCTCGAGCACCCGGTAGACCACCCAGTGTTGAGACCCTGGAACCACGAACGGCGCGAGCGCATCCGAGTGCTTTCGGAACTGGGGCGCCGCCATACCCGCCAGGGCCTGCTCGAAGTCGGCCAGAGACTCGAACCAGTACTCGTCGACCAGGTGCGATGCGGACGGACCGATCATTCCGGCCAGGAGCCGGGTGCCTTTAGCCCGCTTGAACTCCGAGCTGGCGAACTTCTCCTGACCCCACGCCCGCATCACACGAACCGCATCCGCCTGCTTCCCGTACAGAATGTCCAGATGCCACTGACAGACGAACATCGATCTGCTCCCGCTAAGGAAGGTCTGGACCGCGACGCCAGGGAGCTACTCTCAGCTGACCTTCAACCAGCTGCACCGCGTCTGCGGCAGTTGCGGCGGTGAGCAATCGGCCCCGCATTCCGCCGAACAGTTCACGGGCCGCAGAACCAGCTCCCAGCAGAATTACCGGCTTCTCCGCCTTAAGCGCCAGCGCCACCTCGGACACCGTGCCCGGCCCCTCCACCCCACATGCTATCACGACGTCGCTGGTCAAGACGTTGATCATGTTCCGAGCCTCACCCATTCCCGTGAAGACGGCGATGTCCACATCCGGGCCGGTTCCTCCGGCGGTGCCCGGCAGGATACCGAGCGTCAAACTGCCCGGCACTTGCTTCGCCCCGGCAGACGCGGCGGCCATGACGCCTTCCGGCCGTCCTCCCGTGAGCACAATCCAGCCGCGCTGAGCCAGGAGAGTGCCGAGCTCCCGTGCGAAGGCAAGGCTTTGGCTGCTCGCCTCCCCGGCGCCCATGACCCCGATCACCGGCCGGCGCGGAGCCACTACCAGAACACCTGGTCGCTGAGTGACATGGTTCCTCCTCGGCGGGAAACGGAAACCCGTGGGCTCTACGGCCGTCTCGGCCGGAGCAGATGCCAGAGCAGTGCCGCCAACCCTATGCTAAGGAGGGCCGCGGTCGTATTGACCAGGAAGAAAGTGCGATAGGCCTCCGATCCGGAAGCATCGGTGCCCACCCAGGCGTGCCATTCCCGCCAGGCGCGAACCGCTTCCACCACGCGGTTTCCGGCGAGCATCCCTGCGATCAGCACCAGGCCATAACGTAGTGCTGCCACATCCTCCTCCGCTCTCTTAGAGCTTGACAAGACTACCCCGAGGGGGTATCTTCTTCCCGTCGCGCGCCCATCCCCTGGGGAAGAGAGATGGCGCTACCCGGGCGTCCATTCCGTCGCGACCCGCTGCCGTAACTGGCTCGGCGAACACAACTTAAAACATAGACCGTCCGGCTGGTTGTCAGGCCGGAGCTGCTTGCCGCCGACCA
>DATKJJ010000377.1:0-5291 GCA_035543695.1 Gemmatimonadales bacterium
GCATCGAGGAGCAGACTATGATCGTCGGCTAGAACGAGGCGGGGGCGTTTGATGGGCGATCGGGAGTAACTGCCGGCCCACTGCTCCGGGGTGCCGCTTTGCCACACAGGGGCAGGTGTACCCATGCTGAGCTTGCCCTTAGTGCCGGAGGCACTGATTGCCAAAGGTGGATTCGGATTGTCTAGGCGTACGGTAGGGATGCCGGCCGGGACCGGTAACTGGACTTTAGACTAGGCGGTTGAGCCCCCCTCCTGGTCTTCTGGGATCCATTCCCGAATCTTGGGCCAGGTGGGAACCCGGGATTCACCGGCCACCGCCGCGTGAATGGTGGGGATGAGATCGATACCAGCTTGTGACTTGAGGACGTACCCTCGGGCTCCGGCCTCCAGGGCGGCCGCGAGCACCGCGGGATCCGAAAGGACGCTGAGCACGACAATGGCCGACGCCGAGTTCTCGGCCCGAATCTGACGGATGGCCTCGATCCCGCCCATTCGCGGCATGGCCAGATCGATGACAACGACGTTGGGCCGAAGCGTCCGAGCCAGCCGGACCGCCTCCAGACCATCAGCTGCCTCCCCCGCTATCTCGAATTCAGGATCGAGCAGCCTGCGAATGGCCGCAAGCAGCGGAGGGTGATCGTCGGCAAGCAGAACCCGGAGCCGGGCCATAGGCACGATCCTGGAGGGGCGAAGCTCTGGCACATTAGAGATCGGGAGAGGGGTAGGAAACTGTCAGTTGTGACAGCTTGCAACCTTTCGCGGCGCCGCCGTTGTCTACATACTAAGAGCAGCCCCTCAAACAGCGTAGGCAGGAATGCCGTATCCGAGTTCGGTTGTGTTTGTGGTCGACGACGATGAATCGCTCCGCCGCAGCCTGGATCGGCTACTCCGCGTCAGTGGGTACTCGGTCCAGTCCTTTTCCTCTGCCGCAGCGTTTCTGCAACAGCCACAGCCGGACTGTCCCAGTTGTTTGCTGCTCGACATCCGGATGCCCGAGCTGACCGGACTCGACCTGCAGCAGACCATCAATCAGGAGAGGCCAGACTCGTCGGTCATCCTGATGACCGGTTTTGCCGATATGGAGAGCTGCATCCTGGGAATGAAGGCCGGGGCCGCCGATTTTCTCCTCAAACCGTTCGACGACGAGCAGCTACTGAAGGCCGTCAGCACCGCGCTCGTGAAGAGTGAGGAGACCCGGCAGTCGCGCGCGGAGTACCACCAGTTGCGCCAGAGATTCGACCTGCTCACTCCGCGAGAGCGCCAGGTCTTCGAACTGGTGGCCGAGGGACTGCTGAACAAGCAGATCGCTGGTCGGCTAGGCACCAGAGAAGGTACGGTGAAGCTGCACCGAGCCAATCTCATCCGAAAGCTGCATGCCAAGTCGGTGAGCGATCTCGTGCGAATGGCCGACCGCCTCCGCCACGATTCCGCACCACAGCGTCAACCCGCCCAGGCTTCAGCCTAGCCTATAAAAGCCTCGACCAAGGTACAGTGGCTCACCGGCTGACTGGGCCGGTACCTTGCAGCTATCTACCCACAAGGCGGACGGGCGCGACCATGCCGGACGTATCAGCGTACCGCCAGCAGTCAGCCGAAATGAACCTGAAGCCTAGCCGTCCTATCCTTCCGGAGGCTGACGCTGAGTCGCCTCTCATTGTCATCGTAGATGATGACTCCTCCTTCCGCACCGCCATTGCCCGGCTGCTGCGTCTCTGGGGATTCCGCATCGAGAGCTTTGGCTCCGCGGAGGAGTTTCTGCAGTACCGCACCGGGGCACACTGCATCATTCTCGATTTGCACCTGGGAGGGATGAGCGGGTTGGAGCTGCAGACCCGCCTGGCCGAAGACGGCCGGCCGGTTCCGATCGTGTTCGTTACCGCGGTGGAAGATGCGATGGTGCGCCGGCGAGCTCTCGACGCGGGGGCGGCCGCCTATCTGGAGAAGCCCTTCGATGAGCGCCGGCTGCTGGAGGTTCTCCTGGCGGTCATCGACTACCACCCGGAGTGAATCAGGGCTAAGCGGTGGGCTTGTTGGACCGTCCGGCGGGATCGAGCGCCAGATGAAAGGTGGCGCCCCCGAAAGGATTGTTGACCGCCCAGAGCCGGCCACCATGGGCATTGACGATGGACCGGCAAATGGCCAGCCCCAGGCCGAGTCCACTAGCCTTGGTGGTGAAGAAGGCGTCGAAGATCTGATCGAGTCGCTCCGGTGGAATCCCGGTTCCCCGATCCTGCACCGCCAGCTCAACCCAACCGTCCGGGGTCATGCTGGTGGAAATCGTCAACAGCCGGTGGTCCGCCGGTCTCCCCGCCATGGCATCGCAGGCGTTGCTGATCAGGTTCAAGATGACCTGCTGCAGCTCCACCCGGTCTCCCAGTAACACCGGCATCACCCGAGTGAGCCGGATGTCTGTGGCCACCCTCCGCCGGATCAGCTCGCTGTGCAGCAGGTCCCTGACCTCTTCGACCAGCTCATTGAGACTTACTTCGGATGTTCGCGTCTCCCCCTTCTTCAGGAGAGCGCGGAGCCGGCCAATTACCTGACCGGCCCGTCGGTCATCCACCACGATGTCTTCCAGGATGGCCCGGATCTCGACCAGATCGGGAGCGTTTCTGCTCATCATTCTCTGCGCGGCTCGGGTGTTGGCCAGGATGGCGGCGAGCGGCTGATTCAGCTCGTGCGCCAGCGCGCCGGACAGCTCGCCCAACGAGGCCACCCGGCCCATATGGGCCAGCTCCCGGCGCTGCGCCTCTGCCGCCACTTCGGCTTGCTTCCGTTCGGTCACGTCCCGCACGTTAACGATGAAGCACTGCTCGCCGGCCATCTCCATGGTATCGGCAACCAGGAGGACCTGGAGGACTGCTCCAGAGCGGGTCCGCAGGTCCATCTCGAATTCGTGGAGAAAGCTGTCCGCTTCCAGCTGCATTCGAGCCGCGTTGAGCTGACGCTCATCCACGATCATGTTCAGGTCTTCTGCCGTGCGGCCCACCACGTCGTTCCGGGAATGCCCGAACATCGTCTCCCACTTCTCATTCACCTCCACCACTCGATAGTCGCCCTGGCGAACGATGGCGATGCCGTGGGGGCTGGAATGGAACGCCTTGCCGAAACGCTCTTCCGAGCTACGGAGCGCTCGCTCGGCGGTAATCCGGTCGGCGATCTCCGCCTCCAGCGCAACCACGGCCGCTGACAGGTCGGCCGTGCGCTCTGCCACCCGCGATTCCAGCTGTTGCTGGATGTCACGCAGCTCCTGCTCGACGCTTTTCTGGTCCTGAATGTCGGTACAGGAGCCGTACCACCGGATGATGGCGCCCGAGGCATCGCGAACCGGATGGGCCCGGGCGAGGTGCCAGCGATATTCTCCGGTGTTCGCCACTCGGAGCCGGTGTTCGACTTCGCACGGCTCGCCGGTGGTCACGGAGTGGAGCCAGGCGTCCCGAGTCTTTTGCTGGTCCTCGGGATGGGTCATGGAGAGCCAGCTCTGATCCAGAATCACCGAGTCAGCGGCGCCGGTCATCTCATGCCAGCGCTGATTGAAGTATTCCAGCCGGCCATCGGCGGCAGCGGTCCAGACGATCTGGGGCATGGCGTTCGCCAAGTCCCGCAGGCGCCCCTCGCTTTCCCGCAGCGCCGCCTCCTCCCGCCGCAAGGCCTCCGCATTTTTTTGCTCGGTGATATCCACGTTCACACCCAGCATTCGCGTTGGCCGACCCGACCCGTCGTACAGCGTCTTGCCCTTCGCGAGAATCCACCGCGGCTCGGACCCGGACTGGAGGACCCGAAATTCACATTCGTATGGCTTGCCCTCGTCCAGGGCACCCTGAATTGCTCGTTGCACCTGGGACCGATCCTCCGGAACGATGGCGCTGAGGAATGCTCCCAGGGAAAGATCTCGATCAGAGGCGAGACCCAGAATGTGATTGGATTTTTCGGACCACCAGCCCGTGTCCTGCCCTACCCGCCACTCCCAGGTGCCGAGCTGGGCCGCGCTTAAGGTCAGGCTGAGTCGTTCCTCGTTCTCCCGCGACCTGACCTCGATGTCCCGCCTCTCTTCGATCACCGCGGCCAGCATCAGCAGCGGAATGGAGAACACGATCAGGAAGAGCTGGATCGTCAGCGCGTTCTCCGCCGGCGAGCTGGTAAGGAACGGACCCCGGCCGTGCACCGCTCCCCAGATTGCCCAACCCGTGATAATCAAGAGGAAGGTGCTGGTTCCCCGGGCTCCGGCCCGGACGGCTGCCCAGAGCACAAAGGGAAGCGGAACGTAGGGAAGGATCGGTGATGTGCTGAAGCCCGCCTGCTCGCCGTTGAACACCAGGGCTGACACCAGCAGGAGGCCAGCGGTGAGGAGCGCGATCTCCAGCTGGCGCGCGGTTGAGGCGCGACCCAGATCGGCAAACCCCTCCCTGCACCAACTGACGATCACCGGCACCAGGGCCAATGACGCGAGGACATTGGAAAACAGACGCGTGCGCCACAGCTGCCAGAAGCTATCCTGCGAGGTATGACTCAGGGTGACGAAGCCCGCGTCCAGAAAGCAGGACACCAACGTTCCCACGAACGCGGCCCCGAAGATGAACACGCCCACATGGCGCGAGCGATCGAATCGAAGCTCACCCTTGACGAGATGACGGACGATGGCGGCCCCGATCAGGGCCTCACTGCAGTTGCTGATGTACCAGCCCAGGACCATCCCGGGAGGAAAACCGAGCGGGACCTGAACGGCGAGATGCGCCGGCAGCGCGCCGAGCAAGACCAGCCACCACGAGCGGGTCGGGGTGAGAAGCAGCGCCGCCAGAACGATCGAGTTCGGTGGCCACAGGGTGGAGATGGGACTGGGTTTGAGGGTGAGCGCGAAGCCGAGCTTGGCGCCGAGATAGTACGCAAGACAGACCAGCAGCGCCGTCTTGAGCGCCTTCCGCTCCGGGAGAGCCGGAGCCTGCAGGCCGAGCTTGGGGACGGTGATGTTGCTGAAGTGACCCACGGTAGACCTGCGGCTCAGCCTGTACCTCTTTTCCGGTGGAGCACTAGTATGGCCTATTGGGCCTAAGCTTGCCAGTAAATCGCTCGCGGGAGTATAAGCTGGTCTAGCCTAAGGTCTAGTAATCGGCCCGGATGAGGGGGGCTACCATGTTCTGACTACCCGACTTAGCCCAAGTCGTCTCTGGCCCGAAAGCGTCGCTCGCACGGGGAGAGTCGAGGGTCGAGGTCCATCCGTGCTCCGCACCATCCGCCGCATCATGCTCATCACCATCTCGAGTGGAGTGGTACTCCTGCTCGTCGCCCTGGCCG
>DATKJJ010000378.1:0-3838 GCA_035543695.1 Gemmatimonadales bacterium
CCAGATACTCCAGGCCGCCGGCGGCCTCGAGCTCCCCGCGGCGAAGCAGCTCGTCCCGGAGAGTGATGTGATCGATGACAACCCGCTGCTCGGTGAGCGCCAGCATCGCCCGAAACAGCCGGCGGTGAGCTTCCCGGTAGAACATGGAGTCGTCCACCAGCTCGGCGGCGCGCAGCGCCGCGTCCTGGTCCAGCAACATCGCGCCCAACACGGCTTGTTCGGCTTCCTGGCTCCAGGGCGCCGATCGGGCCGAGTAGGTCTCAGCGGTCGAGAAGTTGTCGTGCGATACGGACGTCATCCCAGGTAGGCTTCTTCCAGTTCGGGTTGCGGAGCAGCGCCGCGGGATGATACGTCACGACCAGCGGAATACCGTTGTACGTGTGCACCTTGCCGCGCAGTTCCGCCAAACTCCTTCTCACCCCCAGCATCGCCTCGGCCGCCGTGCTCCCGAGGGCCAGGATCACTTTCGGCTGCACGATCTCGATCTGGCGATGTAGGTATGGAATACAGGCCGCGATCTCATCGGGCAAGGGCTTTCGATTCTGGGGCGGTCGGCACTTGACAATATTGGTGATGTACACGGAGTCTCGGGGGACTTCAATGGCCTCGAGAATGCCATTGAGCAGATTTCCCGCCTGGCCTACGAACGGGCGGCCCTGCGCGTCCTCAGTAGCACCGGGGCCCTCACCCACCAGAAAAAGCCTGGCCTGAGGATTTCCCTCACCGGGAACCGCGTTGGTTCGGTTGGGACACAGCGCACAACAGTGGGTTGTCCGGATCCGCTCGGCAACATCCTCCAGCGTGCCCAGCGCAACCAGCTCATCGTCGAGCACATGACTCGGCGACTCGACGGCGAGTCCAGGGCCGGGGATGGGTGGACAGCCTTTTCGCCAGGACGGGCGGTCAGGTGGTCGGGCGGTCAGCCGGTCAGGCGGTCGAGCCGCGGGTTCGGTAGTGACCGCCTGACCGACCGACCGTCCGACCGCCGCACTCAGTACGACTTCCGCACCACCCAGCTCGATCTGCTGCCGCAGATACCGCTCCCATTCACCGGCCAATGGTCTGCTCCACCCGATCGAGGATCGCCTCGGCAACTTCCCGCTTCGACTGGAGCGGCAGGATCTGGCGGGTACCGTCCCGGCCAAGGAGGGCGACACGATTGGTGTCCTTCTCGAATCCCGCGCCGGGCTCGAGCGCGTCGTTCACCACGATCAGATCGAGTCCCTTTCGCTCCAGCTTGGCCAGCCCCTTGGCCAGCGCATCGCCAGTCTCCAGAGCAAAGCCGACGATGAGACTGCCAGGCTTCCGCACCCCGCGGGTGGAATCGAGCACGTCACCCGTCGGCTCCATGGGAATGGCCAGGGCGCCATCCACCCGAGGGCGCTTGCCATCGCTGGGGCTGCTGGGGCGAAAGTCCGCCGGTGCCGCCGCCATGATCAGCACGTCGGCCTCGGGCAGCTCCGCCCGCACCGCCTGCTCCATCTCGAGCGTGGTCTCCACCCGGTGCACGACCACTCCGATCGGATCCGGCAGCGCGACGGGGCCGCTGATCAGGACCACGTCGGCTCCACGCTCCCACGCCGCCTCGGCCACACGGAACCCCATTTTGCCGCTCGAACGGTTAGTTACGACTCGAACCGGATCGATCGACTCACGGGTCGGGCCGGCCGTAACGATCACTTTCCGTCCTGCGAGGTGGCCGCCACCGAGAAGACGGGCGGCATGAGCGATGATGGTCTCGGGCTCGCTCATCCGGCCGGGCCGCTCCGAAGGGCCCTCGGCCAGGGCGCCGATCTCCGGACCCACCATCGTTACTCCGGCGGCACGCAATGTGTTCAGGTTCGCCTGCGTCTCCGGCCGGGCGTACATCTCGTCGTTCATGGCCGGGGCCAGAAGCAGAGGCGCCGTGCGAGCCAGAAGCAGCGTGGTCAGGATGTCGTCGGCCAGACCCTGAGCAGCCCGGGCAACGAGGTGTGCGGTGGCCGGCGCCACAATGATCAGATCGGCGGCCTGGCCGAGCTGGACATGCGCGAGCGCCCTGCCCCGCTCCCAGAGGGAGCTCAGAACAGGGCGCCCGGTGAGCGCCTCGAAAGTAACCGGACCGACAAACTCCCCCGCCCCTTTGGTCAGTACCACCTCGACCTGGGCGCCGGCTTCGGTGAGGCGGCGGGCAAGGATGCAGCTCTTATAGCTGGCGATCCCGCCGGACACGCCGAGTACGACGCGTCGGCCGGCCCACACGGTCACGCCTCTGAGCGGCGGCGGCGAAGGAGCTTGTAATTCAGCTCGCCGTCGACGAGCTCCTGCATGGCCTTGGTGGTCAGCTTCTCGCTTGACCGGGCCTGGTGGTCCTTGGGGAACTCGTTGAGATAGCGGGCAAACTTGGCGGCGACAAGGACGCCGAGGTACTTGTTGCCCGCCTGCTTGGCCACTTCGCTGGGAGTGATTATACGCATTGGTGTCTCCGTGTTAGTCACGAGTCGCGAGTCGCGTGTAAAGCAATTTTACGAGCGAGGTCGCCCGCCTCGGTCACGTGACTCGTGACTCGTGACTCGCGACCCTCTTCCAATCTTCTCCGCCGCCTTTACGACGTCCCGCCTGAGCTTCTCGATAAAATCCGGCAGCGTATCCTGTCTGGCCACCCGCCAGGATTCCGCCTCCAGAATGGCGGCCACCTGGGCGACGGCGACGACCAGATCTTCGTTGTAGATGGCGTAGTCGTATTCCGCGATCGCCACCAGCTCGTCCGCCGCCCGGTAGATCCGCGTCCGCATCAGCTCGGGATCTTCGGTCTTCCGGCCCGTCAGCCGATCTACCAGGGCCTCCGCCGAGGGCGGCAGAACGAAGAGCAGAAGCGCGTTCGGAAAGTTTTTCCGAATCTGCCGCGCGCCCTCGATCTCCACATCGAGCACCGCGTTCCGACCACTGGCAAAAATCCGCTCGATCTCACTCTTGAGCGTTCCGTAGAGCTCGCCGCCATAGGTGGCCCACTCCAGGAACTCTCCCTGGTCCCGCCGGCGGATGAACTCGTCGCGGGAGAGGAAGTGGTAGTCCATGCCGTCCCGCTCATCAGGGCGCTTGGGCCGTGTGGTTGCGGAGACCGAGTAGCCGAGATCCTCCCGTCCCTGCAACAGCATCTTGGCAATCGTGGTTTTTCCGCCACCCGACGGAGCAGAGAGCACCAGGAAAAACGGCTTCACTCGAGATTCTCGAGCTGTTCCCGGAACTTCTCCAACTCGCCCTTCATCGCCACGACGTGCTGAGCGATCTCCGCATCACCTGCTTTGGAGCCCATCGTGTTCACCTCACGCCCCAGTTCCTGCGCCAGGAAGCCGAGCCGCTTTCCGATGGGCTCATCGCTGGTCAGGGCCTCACGCACCGCTGTCGCATGAGCCTTGAACCGCACCAGCTCCTCGGTGATGTCCAGCTTGTCGGCCAGGAACGCGAGCTCCTGGGCCAACCGCTCCTCATCTACCGACCTGCCGTCGAGCAGCTGGGCCACTGCACCGCGGAGCCGGTCACGCTCCCGCACCATTCGTTCGGGCGCTCGGGCAGCGATCTGCTGTGCCCCCTGCTCCAGCAAATCCAGCCGGTGGCGGAGCTCGGCGGTCAACGCTGCGCCTTCGCGAGCTCGCATGGCCCTGCAGTCCTGGCCGGCTCGGGCAACCACCGGCTCGACCTCGCTCCACGGCACCTCGACCGCACCGTTGCTGGCGTGGGTCAGCACGTCGGGTTGCCTCGCCACCAGCTCGACCGTCACTTCACCGCCCAGCCCCAGCGCCGCCTGCATCTCCCGAAGCCGATCGGCCACCAGCCGGGCCCGTTCGAGGTCGAGGCC
>DATKJJ010000379.1:0-2542 GCA_035543695.1 Gemmatimonadales bacterium
GGCTGCCGTCCGGCAGCGTGGCTAGCCCCGGGGCGCCGGAGATCGTGGTGCCGGCTACGACACTGCCGTAGCCCGCCTGCAGAGTGGGAATCGGCGCCCGCAGCGCTGCCGCCTGGGCCGGGGTAAGCTGTCCGCCCTGCTCCAGCTGCTGGATTCGCTGGTCCAAAGCCGTGAGATCGGCGGGGACGTTGATTCCGTTGTCGGTGAGCTGGAACGTGGGGTATGCCGGGTTCACTCCGGGCAGGAGATCGGTGACGAAGTTCTCCAGCTTGTTGATGTAGAGATCCGCGGTGAAGTAGAGTGTGTTGGAGATGCTCCCTTTGTAGCCCAGCTCCCAGCCCAGCACGGTCTCCACATCCAGATTCGCGTTGCCCAGCGCAAGCACCTGGGTAGTGGGAGAGAAGTTCCAGGGCAGCGACGGATGCAGGGTGAGCCCCGCCAGCGCGGCCGGCGGGAGGCTTGCCTGGACCTGAGTGTAGTACGCCTCGATTCCTCCTTCTACCGTCGCCGGACCGGCGGTCGGGGCGGCGGCGGGAGCCTGAAGAAAGAATTCGGAGTAGTTCGGCGTCTGGAACGCGCGGTTCACCGAGAAGCGAACCGAGTTATTCTCGTTGAGGCTGTAGACCAACGCGCCCTTGGGAGAAAACTGGGTCTCGAACAGTGTCCCGTCATCCACCCTGGCTGCGCCCACCACCCGGAGCTGGGGGGTGAGCTTGTATTCGACCTGACCGTAGCCGGAGTAGTAACCGTCGCTCCGATCATCGTTGATCGGATTCATCAGCGTGCCCGAGGTGTTGACCATGGTCTTGCGGTAGGACGCGCCGTAGACCACCCGGCCACGGTCCTGCATGAAGTCCCAGTTCTGCTGTCCCTCGATGTGGAAGATGTCGGACCGTTCCTCGAGTTGAGCGCCGCTGGAAAGAGCGATCTGGGGGTCAATTGAGGTCCTGCTGTTCCAGAATCCGAAGATGTTGGTGTGGTTGGTCGCGAAGGCAGCCCGGGCGTATGGCTTGACCGCTTTCAGCACCTGCACCCGTCCGATACCGGTGACGAACACCTCGTTCTCGACCTGTGAGGCACCGCCGTCGGCGGAGAGCACCGAGCCATTGGTGAGGTAGTAGTCCAGGCGACCGGAGGCGTACACGTTCTTGAGGCCGGCGCGATCCCCCAACGGTTCGCCGGTAACGGGGTCGACCGACTGGCCGGTCAGCGGGGTTGTTTCCCGGGTGAGCGGCACCGGCTCATCGGTGGCGTCGGCATAGTCTTTCTGCAGCGAGGTGCCGTCGTTCAAGGTCCGGGAGCGGGTATAGGTATCGCTCTTCATGCCGCCGACGTTGAGCCGGTAGCCGAAGCGATCGTTCCCGAACACGCCGGCCTGGCGGAAGTCGCCCCGGATCGTTTCCAGCTCGCCGCCGCCGAAGCTGAGCTTGGTTCCGGCCACCTCCCGGCCCTCGGGGGTTATGATATTGATCACTCCGCTGAACGCGTTGGCGCCGTAGAGCGCCGAGCCGGGCCCCCGTACCATTTCCAGGCGGCCCAGGTCTTCCAGCGGCTGGGTCATGCCATTCCACTCCTGGGCGCCGAGGAATGCAATCGAGAGATCGCGTCCATCTTGCAGCACCAGCACGCGGCGGTTGAGCGACGAGTTGAAGCCGCGGGCGTTCACATTGAAGTCGTTGACCCCGCTTTGCACCACATCCACGCCGGGCAAAGTCTGAAGCGCGAGGGGTGCCTGGCCGGTGATGGAGGTGTTCTCCAGCACCTGGGGCGGAACCACCGAGATCGCGGCCGGTGCTTCGACGATGCGCTCCGGAGCGCGGGATGCGGTGGACACCACCATCTCGGTGAGCGCTACGGGCACCGGCTCCATTGCGGCATACACCGTCGCCGTACGGTCGGCTTCCACAGTGGTTCGGATCTCCATCGGCTTGTAGCCCAGCCAGCGGAACACGATCGTTTGAGCACCTTCGGGCACCCGGCGCAATGTGTATCGGCCGTCGGGGCCGGTTATGGTGCTCAGGCCTGTGCTCTGGACCGTCACCGATACGCTGGGAAGGGGAGAGCCCTCACCCGCTCGGGTCACCAAGCCCGTTACGGTACCGACCCCCTGTGCCACTGCCGGGCCGGGAAGAACGACGGCAAGCATGAACGTCGCGAGGACGACGATACCATGGCGGAGCATGGCCGACATTATGGCTAGCATACAGCGCTCTCATCTCCCGGTGTGATGATGGCTGGCGGCAGCATCAGGTTTTTGAGGTCCGAAAGACAACGGAGAAGCAATACCAGTATATGGAAAGTCGGGAGAGACGGAAAGGATGGACAGCTCCAGCCGGAATCCTGGCCGCCGCTGTGCTCGGCGGCTGCTTCGGCGGCAGCCCCACATCCTCCGTTGCGCCACACTCGCGTGCCGGCACAGTCACCAAGCCGGTCTCGTTCGCTATTCTGGAGGATTACGACAAGGGTCAGGATCTGCGCGAAGTCGCCCGCGACTTCAGCCGCTTCCGGGAGCTCGGGATCGTGCAGTGGAGGGGAAGCTTCG
>DATKJJ010000380.1:0-6792 GCA_035543695.1 Gemmatimonadales bacterium
ACGGCTCAGGCCCCGGCTCCGGCGACGGAAGACAGCGTCCCGAAACGCGACCTGATGGATGTGCTCTCCCGGGTGCTGCACGGCAAGCCCAAACTGGGCGACAGCATCGCCATACCCCCCAAGCTCGTGATCAGCGTTCTACCCGCATTCGGCGCCAATCCCACGGTGGGCTTCCTGCTGGGTGTTTCCGGCAACGCCGTCACCCGATTCGGGCCGGAGGAAAACACCAACCTCTCGACCCTGTACGCCTCGGTGAGCTACACCACCAAGCAGCAGTTCAACGTGATCAGCCGGTCGAATCTTTTCACCGCTGGCAATGTCTGGAAGCTGGAGGGTGATTGGCGCTATCTGGATACCAACCAGCCGACCTACGGCCTGGGACCGGCCCCGCCCAAAGCGCTGGAGTCGCCCATGGATTTCAAGGTGCTGCGCTTCTACGAGACGGTGTACCACGAACTCACTCACGGAGTGCTGGCCGGCATCGGATACCACTTCAATCGCTACTATGACATTGTGGACAAGAACGCGGCACTTGGGCCTACGCCGTTCAGCGAGTACAATGGTGGGACGACGATCACCAGCTCGAGCACCTCGGGATTTTCGTTCAATGTGCTGAGCGACGGACGGAACAATCCAATCAATACCACCCGCGGCTTCTACGCCCGGGGCAGTGCCCGGTTCTTCCCCCGTGCGCTGGGGAGCGAACAGGACTGGGGGTCAGTAGAGCTCGAGGCTCGGGCGTACCCTCGGCTGCACAAGAACGTCCTGGCGCTCTGGGGCCTGACCTGGATCACCGGCGGAAGGCCGCCCTATCTCGAGCTGCCCGCGATCGGCTGGGATTACAACGGCCGTACCGGACGGGCCTACGCTCAGGGGAGAATCCGGGCAACCGACCTGCTGTACGGGGAGGCGGAGTACCGGGTTACCCTGACTCGCAACGGCCTCTTTGGCGCCGTTGCGTTTCTCAACCTCACCTCCGCTGCCGACAGCACCGGCGATTTCCAGGCTCCTGATCCTGGCTATGGATTGGGTCTCCGGATCAAGCTGAATAAACACTCCAACACCAACATCACCGTCGACTACGGGTTCGGAGCCGAGGGCTCCAAGGGCATATTCTTCGGTACCGGTGAGGTCTTTTAAGACTGTCATCGATACCTGTGTCTGAAACTCACGGGACCTGCCATGAGGCTGCAGGACAGCCGATTAGGGACACCCGATATCGCTGGGTCTCGATGCCCAGCGGGTGCCATGTTCTCGACCGTGGCAGGGGAGCGCTCCACGGTGATGGACCGGATCACAGCATCGCATTGCACTCGGGGCCCTGTGGCTAATCAGAACCCGGCGGCGTGATGTCCTTTAGTCCCTCACGGCTTGGGAGTGAGGGTGAAGTCGGCGCGGCCGCGGGCAGAGGCAAGGACCAGAATCAGCGTCCAGTTGCCGGGAGCTCCCGCCCGGGTCTCGGTGTCCAGGTTCAGCTCGAGCAACGTCGAGTCGACCACCTGACCCAGGCCGTCTAGCACCACCAGTATGCCGTAGCCGTGATGCAGGAAGCTGTCGTGATGCACCGAGGCTTGCGGCGCCGAGTTGGGCCAGGTCCAGCTTTCCCGGTCATTCACGTTCCGCAGATCGTTCGCGGAGAACTGGAACTTCTCGGGCGTGATAACGGTTTGGGGATTGTTCTCCGGACCGAGCAGCCGAACGATGGAGTCCTGGCACCCCAGCACCAGCGCCAGGCCACATACCGCCAGCCCACTCCTCAACCGTCGGCTCCTCATTGCTGCTCCCATCTGGGAATGGCGAGGGACAGGAAGACGCGAACCTCGGACATGTTCTGCTTCACATCGGGATTGAAGGTGTAGTTGCTGTTCTTCCACAGCCTCTGGTACATCACTCCGGCGCCGTACTTGCCCCGGTAGTAACCGCGCGCCTCGGTGCTCAGGGTCCAGAGCTGGTGATTTCCGGGGAAGCCACTGATGACCGGCAGCCATATGTAACCACCAGAGAGACGGGCGGTGGCCTTCCCGGGCCACAGGGCTCGCCCTTCAACCCGGCCGCCCAATCCGATTCCGTAGTCGTAATCCCGCCCCTCGGCCGTGACGAAGTAGTCCGACCGAATTGCCGCGATCGGGTTCACCCGGGCCATCGCCTCGCCGTACAGCTGCACGGACTTGCCGGGCTTCGACCGGGAGACCAGAAGACCTCCCTGAAAGCCCTGTGCGCCAAAATCCACGACCGGATTGGCCAGGTATTCGTAGGTCATGAACCCGGCGAGCAGCTTGCTTCCGTCCGACCCCACAGGCTTGGCTGCAAGGTTCCCCCGCACCCGGAGCTCCTGTAGCGGCTTTTGGTTGCCGGAGTGGCTGGCGAGAGTTCCGAAGACCTGAAAGGAGGAGAAGGGCTCCTTTCCCAGATCGTTCAACTGATCGCCATAGAACACGGAAAACTGAACGAACGATTGATCGAGGGCCCCTGCGTCGTCCAGTGATGCCGAGGTGGAGAACCGCCGGTAGCCCACGTCCATCGATGCCTGGATTTGACTGGGGCGCCAGTCCGGTGGGGTCTCCGAGATGCGCCCGGCTTCCCCGCGGACCAGGCGGTTAAAACCGCGGACCGGATTGATCAGTCCCGCGCCGATCTCACGAATGATCCGGTTGGAGCCCGTTGCCTCGTTCTTTAGCGTGAGAGATGAAAACCGGAACAGCATTTCCCCCAGGGTGATTCCGCCCAGAGTGGTGTTCGCCAGATCGTTTGGTGACGGGGCCCAGACCTCGCCGAAAAGCTCCCACATGAGACTGCCACCGAACGCCCAGGGCGCGGACTCCCAGAAGTTGTAGCCGTTGGCCCGGCCGGCGTTGAAGTAGAGGCTGCCGTGGTAGGGGTGAGCGAACTGGTTGTTGTTGAATTTGTTGTTGTCCCACTGCCAGGGAAACTTGATGTTGTCGGCCCAGGTGCGGAACGAGATGTTCGACCACTCACCCTCGGTCACCCATTTGGTGAATGCCCAGGGAACGAACTGCACCGCCATCAGCTCCCAGGCCCCGGCCCAGAATCGCTTCGGAGGATTGCAGTCGGGACAGGCGATATGTTGGCCAAGCGGAGTGGCCCAGCTCTGGGTGAGCGCATGGCTCTGGGTGACCGCCCGGCTCTGGGTCGACGCCTCGCTCTGGCTGTCGAGAACGACGGATGTCTTCTCCTGCGCAGAGCTGATGGAAGCGGGAGAAATTACCCAGAGGGCAGCCACGAGTAGGCTTTGCCGCATCAACCCCTCACTTGGCTCAGCCAATGCGGCTCACTGCGAGACACTGTCGCCCGCCACCGGCATGGAAGCCTGGATGTTGGCGCTGACAATCGTGTCCAGCAGGTTCTCGGTCTGATAGAAGCGGACCACCTTGGCGCCCGGCAGCAGCTTGCGGAACTTTCCCGCGTACTTCTTCTGCACGCCGATCTGTTGCTCCCGCAGGCTGAACCACTGATGGAGCAGCTTCTCCGACTGCTCGTCGGACATGGTCGCGGCCTGGTGGACGAACTTCTCGATCAGCTCCACCCGCTGGTCGCTCACCCGGGCGATCTCGTTGCGATAGTCGCGATAGACCGGCCAGAACTTGTCGCTCTGAGCCGGCGTCAGCTCCATGATCTGCTGAACGATCTCCTGCCGCCGGTTCTGGATGTTGGCCCGGGTGAGCTCGATCTGGTCCAGCCCGTTGGTGGGCTGGCCACCCTGGGCCTGAGCCGGCCGTGCCGTGAGCAGGCAGCTCAGCGCAAGGGCGCCGAGCCAGGCGGGGTGGGCCATCCTCATGCGGCCTCCTTGGGTGACGGACGTGAAACACTATGCCGAGCCGCCGGGCCCGGCCGAAACTGTCAGTTCTACCAGTGGCCGGAAGTTGGGTGAGGACTCCTGTAAGAACTAACAGTTTCCCCTGGCGGTGCCGGACTCTACCGTCAGTTACCGAACTCCCGCTTCTCGACTCGATTTCAATTACCAGGAGAGAGTATGCGAATCACCCGAATTCATTCTGCTCTCGCGCTCAGCCTCCTGCTCGGCGCCTGCGCGCCGAACACCGAGGTGGTGAACTCCTGGAAAGAGCCCACCATGCAGCCGCAAAAGTTCAAGAAGGTTCTCGCCGTCTTCATCAGCAAGGACGTCGGTACGCGCCGCGCGGCGGAGGACGAGCTGGCCAAGAAGCTCGGCAATGGGGTAGCGGCCTACACCGTCATTCCGGATGAGGCGCTGCGGGATCAGGAGAGGGCCAAGGCTCTGGTCGTGGCGCAAGACTTCGACGGTGCAGTGGTGATGCGTCCGGTGGCGGTCGACCAGGAGACTACCTACGTCCCGGGCTCGTCCTATGTGGTACCGTCGGCGTACGGGTCGATGTGGGGCTACTGGGGCACGGGGTGGGGCTATGCCTACTCTCCCGGCTATGTGCAACAGGATCAGGTGGTGAGTGTGGAGTCGAACGTCTATTCCCTGACCCAGAACAAGCTGGTCTGGGCCAGCCGCACCAAGACCTACAATCCGGATTCGGTGCGGAAGCTGGTCAATGACATCGTCGATGCCACCGTCAGTCAGATGAAGAAAGAGAAGGTCTTTGCCAGCAGCACTCTGCAGGACACTCCGGTGGACGTTGCTGTCGCTCGGGCTGCAGTCGGGCTCTCTGGCGCTCCGGGCCTGTAGCCCCCCGCCAGCAACTACTATCGATCTCGCGGATGGGCCCGCCCCCGTCCGGCTGCACCTCAACCCTGCGGTGAGCCGAGCGGATGGGCCGATTCAGCTGAGCGTTACCAGCCCGTCGGCCGACAGTATCGTGGTCAGCTCGGCTAACGGGCTGGACCGGTACTCGGCCACCGGCGCAATGCTCCAGGCCTCGCTGCAGCCGGACTTTGGTGACAGCCTGCCGGTGATGCGCTATGCCGCGCGCCATGAGGGCCGGCTCCTCAATGTTGTGAAGAAGCCAGTGAAGGTTGAGATCTGCCGCCGGCATTCCTGCCAATCCTACTATCACGAGCTCTCGATCCTGCTGCCGGAAAGAAACCGGCGCTCCGCAGCTGTCACAGGCGGCTGGAGCACGAACTTCAGCCAGCGAGCGATCCGGAGCCCCAATCAAAGCCCGACCCAGCGGGGGGCTCGAAGCGCCTCGGAAGTCAACCTGCAGGCGGAGCTGGCCATGGCCGGTTTGAGTGCTCGCCTGGAAGGCTCGTGGGGATCAGGGGGCCGAATGGCCTCGCTCGACCTCTCGCGGGAGATCAAGCGCAGCTCCGCGGGCATGGCCTACGGACTGGCGGTGCACCTCGGCAGCATCCACGCGGATTGGCAGCCCACCGCGGGAAACGCTGCCCTGAGCAGCGGGACCGCCTACAGAGCCAGCATTGGCCCCGCCATCATGCTCAAGGGCCTGACCGTCAGCACGCAAATCGGGGTTTACGGCAACGGCAGAGGCGTCATGCAGGAGCTGACCAACTTCGTCTCCTTCAATGGAGGGCTTACCGACGTCCGGATCCCTGTCACGCTCACGCTGGACCGCATGGTGGCCTTTGGCGATCAATCGCTGGCGCCGAGGGGCAGGGAACAACTCGAGCGGTTGACCCTGGCGTTGGAAGTAGTGTCCAACCTGGCGCTGCGGCTCAGAATGGTGAACCGGCGGGGCACCTGGTCTGCCGGATATCCAGCCGGCGAGCTGCATGCCGATCAGGTGGATTACACGCTGGGCGCGCAGTATACCGTGGGATGGTAAGGCCGGAGCTTCCTGTAAGAACTAACAGTTACCCGAGCATCAGGAACATCGTACCCTGTAACCGTCGGCCCGGCGGCTGAGCCGAGCTGTGCCAAGCATCCATTTACGAACCCAGTGAGGCACAACCATGAGATGCCGTTTCTTCCCCCTCGTCATTGGCGTTGCAGCATTGTGGCTCACTGCGGCCCCGGCAGCAGCGCAATTGCAGGAGGTGCGCTACAACCGCTTCGAGCTCACGCCGTTTGCGGCCTGGTCGTTTGGCGGCGCATTCGAGACCAATGCCTCCGGCGCGCTGGGAGCGGGAGAACTCCGGGTTCCCGATTCATTCTCCTGGGGTGTGATCGTCAGCTTCCTGGCTCAAATGGGATCTGCCGTCGAGCTGCTCTACTCCCGGCAGGATAGCGACATCGAATTCGATCCGGCTGGGGCAGGAACGAACGTACCGCTGCCCGGCGGCTTCGCATTCAATTACGTCCAGATCGGCGGGCGGCAGGAGTTCGGGCACTCGGAGAAGCTGCGGCCGTTTATCACCGGCTCGCTTGGCATCAACGTTCTCGATCCCAAGGCGGAAGGACTCGGTTCCAGTACCCGCTTCTCCTGGAGCGTGGGTGGCGGCGCCAAGTACATGTTCTCCAGCCAGCGGATCGGCATCCGGAGCGACATCAAGCTCTGGGTAACGCCGGTTCCCTCGGGCGACTATGGCGTCTGGTGCGGGTTCTACGCCTGCGTCGCGGGTGAAGGGACGGCATGGGTAAACCAGGGACAGTGGACCGGCGGCCTGGTGTTCGCTTTCTAGGCGGGGACCATTTTCAAGAAGGCATCATGACAAAGATCTGCTATGCGACACTGCTGCTGCTGCTGTGGGCTTCGGGGATAGACGTTACGCTGGCGGGTGCCCAGACAGCGGCACCCGCGCCCCCTTCACTCTCGGGGCAGCTGGGCCTGGTGGTCTTTCCGGCCAAGGACCAGACCAAGGAGCAGCAGGCGGCTGACGAGAAGGCCTGCTACGACTGGTCCAAGGAACAGACGGGCATCGATCCCGCTGCAGTTACCGTGAACACCG
>DATKJJ010000381.1:0-4196 GCA_035543695.1 Gemmatimonadales bacterium
GGCCCACCCAACCGTTGGTGGCGTAGAGCGTGGTAAGCGCGATTCCAGCAACGGCCGTAGGAAGAGCGAAGGGCAGGTCCACCATCGCGTCCACCAGACGGCGGCCGGGAAAGCGATAGCGCACCAGGACCCAGGCCACCAGCAGTCCGAACACGGTGTTCACCAGGGCCGCCAGGAACGAGGCGCCGAAGGTGATCCGATACGAGGCCAGCACCCGGGGATTGGTAATGGTGGACCAGAACGCACCCCAGGAGAGATCGGTTGTCCGGACGAACGTCGTCGCCAGGGGAAGCAGCACGATCAGACTGAGGTAGGTGCAGGTGATTCCCAGGGACAAACCAAAGCCCGGAAGCACGCTGCGGGATTTCTGCTTCATTGCTGCCCCCGATTCCGTGGTGACGACATCACTGCCCCGGCTGGTAGATCTGGTCGAAGAAGGCCCCGTCGGCGAAGTGAGTGGCTTGCGCCTTCTTCCAGCCGCCGAACACCTCATCCACCGTGACCAGCGTCACCTTGGGAAATTGACTCGCATACTTCGCAGCAACCGTGGGCATCCTTGGCCGATAGAAATGGCGCGCGGCAATCTCCTGCCCCTCGGCGGTGTACAGGTACTCGAGATAGGCGCGGGCCACCTCAGTGGTTCCATGCTTCCCCGCGACTTTGTCCACCAGTGCGACGGGTGGTTCGGCCAAAATGCTGATCGAAGGGGCTACGACCTCGAACTTGCCCGGGCCCAGCTCCTTGATGGCGAGCAGGGCTTCGTTCTCCCACGCAATGAGCACATCACCGATCCCCCGTTCCACGAAGGTCGTGGTGGATCCGCGGGCACCTGCGTCGAGCACCGGCACGTTCTTGTAGACCCGGGAGACAAAATCCTTCGCCTTCGCTTCGTTGCCCCCGGGCTGACGCAAAGCCCAGGCCCACGCCGCCAGGTAGTTCCAGCGGGCGCCACCCGAGGTCTTGGGGTTGGGTGTGATCACCGACACGCCAGGCTTGGCCAGGTCGCCCCAATCGTGGATGCCCTTGGGATTTCCCTTCCGCACCAGCAGGACAATGGTCGACGTGTAGGGAGAGCTGTTGTCGGGAAGCCGTTTCTGCCAATCGGCGGGTAAGGTTCCCGCTTTCTCCGAGATCTGGTCGATGTCGTACGCCAGCGCCAACGTCACCACGTCAGCCTCCAGCCCATCGATCACCGAGCGGGCCTGCTTACCGGATCCGCCGTGCGACTGGCGGATGGTCACGTCCTGCCCGGTCTTGTTCTTCCAGTATCCGGCGAACTGCTTGTTGAAATCCTCGTACAGCTCCCGGGTGGGATCGTACGACACGTTGAGTAAGGTCACCGGCTTCGGGGCCGGAGGCGGCCCGAAGGGTACGACCGATCCGGCAAGGAGCAGCGTGAACGCAAACGTCTTCATGGGTAGAAACCTTGGCTCAGAATGAGGTCTGGAAACGGGTGATCACGGCGTTTTCGGGCTCACGGTCTCCGGTGGTAGCCCCACCAGTGAACGTGGTGTGCTCGTAGTCGACCATGACCTTCACCGCCCGGGTAAAGTGCCAATTCACGCCAACACCCCAGGCCTTCGCGTCCTGTACGCTGGTGGTCAGACTCGCGTAGGTGGGGAACGAGGCTGGGTCGAGCTTGAGTTCACCGTAGCGCGCCACCAGCTCGATGGCGCCAAACCCGCGACTACCCTCGGTGAGGTCAAACGGCTTCTTGATCGTCGGACTCTTGAAGCTGTTCTTCTCGCCTGTAAGAAAGAACGAGCCCTCCGCCTGCCAAGCTTTGTGCTCCAGCTCGGCCACCGCACCCGCTTTATTGACGGTACTGCGGGAGATGGTGTATTCCCCGAGGAGACCGAAGGGACCGCTGTAGAAGTAGCCCTGAGGTGCTATGCGGATTCGCCTGCCGTCAGCGAATACGTTATTCGCCGGTGTGGTGGTGCTGCTGCCGTATTTGAAGAGGGTGCTCTGGCCAGGAGTACGGTACGAAGGCAGCCCGGTACTGGTAATCGAGGCGCGTTCCAGGCCGGTGCTTCCCGCGATGCCAACACCCAGAGGTCGAAAACTTCCCGATTTGAACGGCTGAATGAAAACGCGAGCGGCGAAATCCTTAGCATCGCTCAGATCGTCGCCACCGTTGGCCAGGTCGGCCACTCCGTTGAACACGCCTGCCTGGTAGGCAAAGAGTCCCTCGGAAATGTCACCCGCGAACTGGAGTCCGATGTCGCGGCTGGGCACCAGGTTATTGGGAAGACCACGTTCGGCGAACATGATATCCTGCGCCGACTGCAGTCGTTCGAGTCCGATCGGCGGCTTGAACTTGCCGGCACGAACCGTGAATGCAGGGGTGAAGTTTCCATCAAAGTAGGCATCGAAAATTGCCGGTGAGGTCCCTCCGAAGTCGGGCATCAAGCGAAACCCGAAGTACCGGCCGACGTAGCCTTCGAGGATCGGCCGAACCCGGCGGAGCAGCAGGTTGTCTGTTGCGGGAACAGCCTCGTCGCTGGCGAAAAACCTTCCATCGCCCTGGACATATCCCCGGAGCCGGAGGCTGTACTTGCCGTCGGCGGACTTGAGGCCGAAGCCATCCTTGGCGTTTGCGGTCACCGACTGCTTGTCCTTCGCGGCAGCAGCGGCGCTGTCCGCTGAGATCTCGTGCAACCGGTTCAGGATTCGCACCTGCTGGTCAAGCTGTTCGACCCGTGCGGTGAGCGAGGCAATGGTGTCAATGGGGGTACGGATGCTGTCGCCCACCACACTGTGCCGCTCGGCCGTGGTGGCGACGTGCACGTCTTGCTGGGCCCACAGTTGTGGTACTCCACCGACAGCAATCATGCCTATCAAGCCGATGGTGCGTGACTTCAGACCGCTCATCTTTCTCTCTCCCTGGCAACTGTTTAGGCCGTTTCGCGATGCATGACCGGACCCGCTCCGGTGACGCCGCACACAATAGTCTACTTACTCGATAGAGTAAATAGGCAAACGGCATGCCAGGGGGCCGCTTGAGGAGAGAGGACCTACTAGGAGTTGGAGGGATCGGGGGGGAGGATCTGGTCGACCTTGCTGCGGAGGGAAGCCAGGCTGGTACCGTCCAGGACGCGAGCGGTGGCGTCCCTGACTTCTTTCATAGCCAGGTGCACTCCGCAGACCGCTTCGTTCCTGCAGTCGGCGCAGCGCTGGTAGGCGGTCTGGCTGGCGCAGGGAACCGGCGCCAGGGGTCCGTCGAACATTCGGACCACCTGTCCCAGGTAGATATCGGCCGGATCGCGGGCCAGCAGATAGCCCCCGCCCTTTCCTTTCCGGCTCCGCAGCAGTCCCTGGTTCTTGAGACCCAGCAGGATCAGCTCGAGAAACTTAGGCGGGATCTGCTCCGCCCGAGCGAGATCGGCGATCCGCACCGGCTCCTCACCGTTGTTGTCGGCGAGGGCGAGCAGCGCTTTAATGGCGTATTTGGCCTTCTTGGAGAGCATTGCGCTGGAATTATACACTCCTCTGGCACGGGACTGGCACTTGGGGTGCCCAGCAGGTCTCCCTAGATTGTGGTCACTTCGAGCGAGCCCTGAACACTTCGGACGGCCCCGCGCCGCAGAGGTATCTATTCGATGTGGCTTCTCCTCAAACAGCTGCCAGTTCTGCGCGATCCGGCCGTTCGACGCCGGCTGAAGCAGCTGCCGGGTATCCGACAGGCTACCCGCGGTATTCGCCGGATGCGGCGTCGCTACTACCGCAAATATGGCCAGGACAGACTGGAGAAGATGCTGGCCACGGCTCCACACAAGCGGGTGGTGATCGGGGCCTGGAGCCGGTACGATGAGGGCTGGATTCCGACCCAGCGGGACTTTCTCGACCTCACCAAGCCGGAGGACTGGCAGCGTTTCTTCGAGCCCGATTCCGTCGACGCCATGCTGGCAGAACACGTCTGGGAGCACCTGACCCCGGCTGAGGGGCTGGCCGCAGCCCGCACCTGTTACAAGTATCTGAAGCCGGGCGGGTACCTACGGGTGGCCGTGCCCGATGGGCTGCACCCGGATCCGGACTATATCGAGACGGTCAAAGCGGGAGCGCATGAGCCGGAGACGGGAGGGAGCTTCGGCGAATCGACCAGCCCGGCGGCAGTGCTGGAGGGGAATGCTGCCAACCACAAGGCGCTGTACACCTACCGCACCCTGGAGGAGCTGTTCGAGGCCGCCGGGTTT
>DATKJJ010000382.1:0-2768 GCA_035543695.1 Gemmatimonadales bacterium
CTGCTGGTAAACAGCCCCTCCAGGAACCGGCTCGCAGGCATTCCTCCGAGAGCGTGCGGAGTTTCGAAATCGGGAACGAAGCTCGAATCGATGCCCAGCCAGTGATAGACCCCCTGCACCGCACCGGCTGCATCGGTCTTGAGGTCATCGAAAAGCATTACGTGAATCTGATCCCGGGGAAAAGCTTCAAAGTATCGCGCGAGCTGCTGGTAGTAGCGGCTCACCTGCATCCAGCGTGAATCGGGACGGGCCCATTCAGCCGTCACAGTCAGCTGGCGCTCGGGATCGAACATCCGACCCCGCCGGCGCAGATACATCAGATAATCCGAGTACGCCCGGTCCACCGGATGGCGAATGCTGCAGATGAGCCGAACACCAGGCAACCGGCCGCGGATCCGATCCGCGGCCTGAGGACACTCCAGATAAATGGGCGACGCTTCTCCTACCGCCGGCGCTGTTCCGGCACCCTCGAAGAGCTGCTCGTACTCCTCCAATGTCTTGACCGGAAAACGATGGACGTCGGGATCGCCGTAGAGCAGGCTACCGCGCTCGTCCACCCCGTAGGCGAAGTAGTTGGTCTCCTTCACCGGGCTCATGAAGACGTCCGGGTGCTCCTCCAGGTACCAGTACAGCGCGGTAGTACCGGCCTTTGCTGCGCCGATAACAATGAAGTTCGGAAGCACGAGCGGCGTTGCTCTCCATCATGTCGGTTGGGCAAAGACTCGAACACTGGTGGGAGAGACGAACACCCGCTCCCCTCTCCCCAGACCCAGGGACTCAAATCTAGCCCGGGGGATGTGGGCCTCGATGGTCCTGCCCCCATCCACCAGATCCAGCTCCAGCCGCACCATGGGACCAAAGGCCCGAATATGCCGGACCACCGCCGCCAGCGACGAGGGCCGTGAAGGGAAGGCTTCCAGCTCCACATCATAGGTCCGGACGTAGGCCACCCCGGCCTGGTCGGACGCGTGGGCCCATTCGGGAGCCTCGAGCTCGTTCTCCCCGATGTTGACGAGGCCCTGGTGGATTCGGCCATGAAACAGGTTTACGTCGCCCAGGAAGCCATAGACAAATGGGGTAGCCGGCCGGTCGTAGACCTCTTCCGGTGTTCCACTCTGCTCGACTCTGCCTTCGTTCATGATGACAACCCGATCGGACACTTCCAGGGCTTCCTCCTGGTCGTGGGTCACGAACACGCTGGTGACGTGCACCTCCTCATGCAGCCGCCGGAGCCAGCGGCGCAACTCCTTTCGAACCTTGGCATCGAGCGCGCCGAACGGCTCGTCCAGCAGCAACACCTTGGGTTTGACCGCCAGGGCCCGGGCCAGCGCGACCCGCTGGCGCTGCCCGCCGGACAACTCGGAGGGCCGGCGCTCGGCCAGCACATCGAGCTGCACCAGGCTGAGCAGGCCCATCACCGTTTCCCGGATTTCTGCCTCTGCCGGACGAACCTTGCGCGGCCGGACCCGGAGTCCGAAGGCCACGTTCTCGAAGACGCTCATGTGTCGAAACAGGGCGTAGTGCTGGAAAACGAAGCCCACCTGCCGCTCGCGTACCGGCCGATCGGTGGCGTTCTCGCCGTGGAAGAGGATGGTTCCCTGATCGGCCGGTTCCAGTCCGGCAATGATCCTGAGCAGGGTGGTCTTGCCCGATCCGGACGGCCCCAGCAAGGCTACCAGCTCGCCGCCGGGAACGTCGAGGCTCACGTTGTCGAGGGCGACAAAGTTGCCGAAGGTCTTGCGCAGTTTGCGGACCTCGATGCTCATGCGGCCATCCTTTCAGGGGTGGACTCGGCTTCCGCGACATCGTGAGCGGAGCGCCGCTGGTACCATTCAACCAGGGTTTTGAGGGCAAGCGTGACCAGCGCCAGCAGTGTGAGCACCGAAGCCACGGCAAAGCTGGCCGCAAAGGCGTACTCGTTGTACAGGATCTCGACGTGGAGCGGAAGCGTGTTGGTCTGCCCCCGGATGTGACCCGACACCACCGATACCGCGCCAAACTCCCCCATTGCGCGGGCGTTGCAGAGAATCAATCCGTAGAGCAATCCCCACTTGATATTGGGCAGCGTTACCCGGAAGAACGTCTGCCATCCGCCGGCGCCAAGCACGATGGCGGCCTCCTCCTCGTCGGTGCCCTGTTCCTGCATCAACGGGATCAGCTCCCGGGCCACGAAGGGCGAGGTGATGAAGGTGGTGGCCATGATGATGCCCGGAACCGCAAAGATGATCTTGATGTCGTGCTCGGTCAGCCAGGGACCGAACCAGCCATGGGCTCCGTAGAGCAGCACGAAGATCATGCCCGAGATCACCGGAGACACCGCAAACGGCAGGTCGATCAGGGTGATCAGCATGTTCTTCCCGGGGAAATCGAACTTGGTGATACACCAGGCTGCCGCAACCCCGAAGATCATGTTGATCGGAACGGCAACCGCCGCAATCAGCAGCGTCAGCTTGGCGGCGCTGAGGGCGTCAGGCTCGGTGATGGCCTGCCAATAGACCGAGAGCCCTTTGGAGAACGCCTGGGAAAACACCAGCACCAGCGGCAGCAACAGCGTGAACGCCAGAAATGCCAGCGCCACGGTGATCAAAACCCAGCGCACCAGGCGGGACTCTCCAGTGGCCCGCGCGATTGCGCGGGGCGCCGTGGTGGCAGGGCGAGGTACGGCGATGCTGGTCATGGGTTCAGGCCGCCATGCGGCGACGCGCCGCCCACTGCAGGATGTTGATGGTGAGCAGGAGCAGGAATGAGGCAATCAGCATGACCACCGC
>DATKJJ010000383.1:0-6616 GCA_035543695.1 Gemmatimonadales bacterium
ATCAACCGTGGCGTGGCGGTCGTGCGTGAAGTCGCGCAGCTGCACCAGCCGATACTGCACCAATCCCGCCGCTGCGGCCCGGCCCGGAATGCTCGCGCCGAGATACGGGGCGATGACTTCGGGGAACAGGGTGACTACGTCAATCAACAGAGGTGGTCGGCCGGTCAGTCGGTCGGTCGGTCGGTCCTGCACCCCCGCGTCACTCCTGAGCGAATCCATGCTCGATCCAGCGTTGGTCGTCTGAGCGACTGGCCGGCCGACCGGCTGACCGCCAGACCCGCTGACCGCCTACTCCAACAGCCCCTCAGGCGGACTCACCACCAGCCTCCGCCCGGCCCGATCCACCTCCCGCACGAACACCTACTTGTACGGCAGCAGGAACTCGCGCTTGGGCCCTTGCACCTCGATCATCAGTCCCGACGGCAGCTCGTACACCGCGGAGACCAGACCCAGCGGCGTCTCGTCGGCCAGACGAACCGAGAAACCGTCCAGCTCGTGCAGGTAGACTTCATCGTCCGCCAGCGGGCCGAGAACCTCCTGGGGCACTCCCAGAAACTGTCCCCGGAACGGATCCAGCGCGTCGCGGTGATCGATACCGGCAAACTTCACCAGCCACTCCCGGTGATAGCTTCGGCTCCGCTCCAGCGTGAGCGGCCCGGCCACCGGTTCTCCCCCGAGATCCACCACCCAGACCTCGCGCCCGGGAGTGAAGATCGTCTCCGGGGTGTCGGTCAGCGGGAACAGCGTGCAGTCGCCCTTCAAACCGTGCGGCTTCCTGAATCGACCGACGATGACGTAGTCCCGAGTCACGAGTCACGAGTCATGATCCGAGACTCACCAGCCCGCTCCCTCCGAGCTCTAGAAGCGCGACTAGCTCTTGACTCCCGACTCGCGACTCGCGACTTCACTGGAGAAGACCCCCGCCTGCTTCAGCAGCGACTGCACGGTGTCCGAGGGCGTAGCGCCCTTGGCAATCCACTGCCGCGCCTTGTCCGCGTCGACCTTGACCTTGTCGGCCGCGGTCTGGCCCTTGGGATTGTACGTGCCGATGATCTCGATGAAGCGTCCATCCCGAGGCGCTTCCTGATCGGCGATCACGATGCGGTAGAGGGGAAGCTTCTTCCGGCCGATCCGGCGGAGACGAATGCGAGTTGCCATAGTGGGTGTCCTGGCTACGGGTTAACCGGGGAATCCGCCGCGTCCGAAGGGCAGCTTCAGACCGGCGCCTCCGGTCTTCCCCGCGATCTTCATGAACTTCTGCATCTGCTTGAACTGCGCAAGCAAGGTATTCACTTCCTGCACCGTGCGGCCCGACCCCTTGGCAATGCGCAAACGGCGCTGGCCGTTGATGAGGTCGGGGTTGGCCCGCTCTTTCGGGGTCATCGAAAGCACGATGGCCTCCACGTGCTTCAGCTTCTTGTCGTCGATCTTGGCCGCCTGCAGCATGGCCGGATTCATTCCGGGCAACAGCCCGAGCACGTTCTTGAGCGGTCCCATCTTCTGCATCTGCTTCATGGCGCCCAGGAAGTCGCTGAGGTCGAGCCCCTTCTTCGAGGTGACCTTCTTGGCCAGGCGCTCTGCTTCCTTCTCGTCTACCGCGCCCTGCGCCTTCTCCACCAGCGACAGGATGTCGCCCTGCTGAAGGATCCTTCCCGCCAGCCGGTCGGGATGGAAGGGCTCCAGGGCGTCCAGCCGCTCTCCGACGCCGATGTACTTGATCGGCGCGTGGGTGGTTCCGTAAATGGAGAGCGCGGCACCACCCCGAGCGTCGCCGTCCATCTTGGTCAGCACCACGCCGGTGATGCCGAGCGCGTCGTGAAACCCCTTGGCAATGCGGACGGCGTCCTGGCCGGTCATGCCGTCGGCGACGAGCAAGATCTCGTGGGGGGTGACCGCGGCCTTGAGCCGCTTGAGCTCGTCCATCATTTCGTCGTCGATCTGGAGCCGGCCCGCGGTATCCACGATGACGCTTCGAGCCCGGGCCTTACCAGCGGCGACGATGCCGTCGCGGACGATCTTGACCACATCCTGCGACGCATTGTCGCTGTGCACGCCCACGTCCACCTGGCGACCCAGGGTGTGCAGCTGGTCCATGGCCGCGGGGCGGTACACGTCCGCCGCCACCAGGAAGGGCGCCTTCTGCTCCAGCTTGAGCCGGCGGGCCAGCTTTCCGGCCGTGGTGGTCTTGCCCGATCCCTGCAGTCCCACCAGCAGGATGACCGTCGGCGGGACTGACGCGTAGGCGATCGGGGCCTGCTTCTCGCCCAGCAGCGCTACCAGCTCGTCGTAGACGATCTTGACGATCTGGTGCCCGGGCCGGACCTCCTTGATGGAAAGGACCCCGACCGCCTTGGCCTGCACCCGCTCCAGGAAGTCGCGGGTCAGATCGAAGCTGACGTCGGCCTCGAGCAGGATCCGGCGGATCTCCCGGAGCCCCTCTTTGACCGCGTCTTCCGTTAAAACGCCCCGCCCGGTGAGCTTCTGGAGCGTGGCGTTGAGTTTACTGGAAAGCTCGTCGAACATAAGCCCGTAAGGTTAGTCGCTAGTTGGACTTTCTTCAAGGTCGAGGGGCTATATTCTCTCCGTGACCCCCCACGCCCACAGCGCTCCCGATCTCCAGGAACGACTGCAGGCCGCTCTCCGCGACCGCTACCGGCTGCAGCGTGAGATCGGACGCGGGGGCATGGCAACGGTCTACCTGGCTGAAGACCTGAAGCACCGCCGTCCCGTTGCGGTCAAGCTGTTCCACCCTGACGTGGCTGAGAACCTCGGCGCCCAGCGGTTCCAACGTGAGGTCGAGATTGCCGCGCGGCTGAGCCATCCCCACATCCTCACTCTCATCGACTCCGGAGACGCGGAGGGGCTCCTGTATTACGTGATGCCCTACATCAGCGGCGAATCGCTCAGGGTCCGCCTCCGCCGCCAGCCGGAGCTTGCCATCAGCGACGCCGTGCGAATCGCCGCCGACGTCGCTTCGGCGCTGAGCTTTGCCCATGGGCAGGGCATCGTCCACCGCGATGTGAAGCCGGAGAACATCATGCTCCACGAGGGCGAGGCGATGGTCGCCGACTTCGGCATCGCCAAGGCGGTGAGTGCGGCCGGCGGGGACAATCTGACTCAGACAGGCTTTATCCTCGGCACACCGGCGTACATGAGTCCGGAGCAGACCGCCGGCGAGCAGATCGACGGGCGAAGCGACGTATACAGTCTCGGTTGCGTGCTGTTCGAGATGTTGTGCGGTGAGCCGCCCTTCACCGGAGCACCGTTGGTTGCGCTGGCCCGCCGGCTGGCCGAGTTCCCACCCTCGGCGCGCACCCGGCGGGAGCAGGTTTCGGAGGCGCTGGACAAAATCATTGCCGCTGCTCTCGACCGAACGCCGGAGGGACGCTACACCGCGCAGGACCTCCTGGCGTCGCTGCGCGGTCTGGGCTCCGAAGCCACCGTCGGGACGACGGCTCCATCCATCGCTACCAACGAATTCCGGCCCGGCTCCATCGTGGTGCTGCCTTTCGCGAACCTGAGCCCCGACCCGGACAGCGAGTATTTCAGCGACGGTATGACCGATGAGCTGATCAGTGCGCTGACCCGGGTTGAGGGACTGCACGTGGTCTCCCGAACCACCGCGTTCGCTTTCAAAGGGAAGCCGCTGGACGTCCGGACGATAGGGAAACAGCTCAACGTTCGCACGGCCCTCGAGGGCAGTGTGCGCCAGGCCGGGAGGCGGCTGCGGGTCTCGGCGCAGCTGACCGATGTTGTCAGCGGCTACCAGCTCTGGTCGGAAGTATTCGACCGTGAGCTGGAGGACGTGTTTGCCATTCAGGAGGAGATCTCCCGCGCCATCGTAAGTGGACTGCGAGGACGGCTGCTCGGGCCGGAAGTGACCCACCTGGTCCGCCCTGCCACCGATGATCTCGAGGCCTACACCCTGTACCTCAAGGGCCGCCAGCTCTGGAACCGGCGTACTGAGGAGGCGCTGCGGCTCGGGCTGCGTCACTTCGAACGGGCGCTGGAGCGCGACCCGCAGTACGCCATGGCGCACAGTGGCGTGGCGGACTCCTATTGCATCCTGGGGTTCTACACCGTGCTGCCACCGGAGGAGGCGTTCCCCAAAGCCAAGGCGGCGGCCCTGAGAGCCCTCCAGCTCGACCCACGGCTCTCGGAAGCCCGCCCTACCCTGGCCTACGTAAACATGTATCACGAGTGGAACTGGGAAGAAGCCGAACGGCAGTTTCGGACGGCGATCAGCAGCAATCCCGGCTATGCGACGGCCCATCAGTGGTACGGCAACTTCCTCTCCCTCATGGCCCGGGATGATGAATCATTCGCCGAGTTTGCCAAAGCCGTCACGCTGGACCCGCTGTCGTCGCTCAAGCTGGGAGCGCTCGGCTGGAGCTACTACTTCGCCCGACGGTTCGACGATGCTGTTGCCCAGTGCCGCCGGGCCCTCGAGCTCGACCCCCAGCTGGCTGTCGCGCATCTCTGGCTGGGGCTGGGCCTCGATGGGGCCGGCCTGGCGCAGGAGGCCATTGGTGCCTACGAGGAGGCGGTCCGGCTCACCCGGGGTGAGCCTCTCGCGCTCGCCTTCCTGACCCACGGGCTCGCCCGCGCCGGCCGGGTCGTCGAGGCAGAACAGCGGTTCCGCGAGCTCCGGGAGCTGAGCACCCGGCGGTACGTATCCTCTTACGATCTGGCGGTCATCTGTGCCGGTATGGGACAGGTGAACGATGCCCTGGAGATGCTCGAGCGGGGATACCAGGAACGCACCCACTGGATGGCGCTGCTTCAGGTGGATCCCCGGCTCGACTCGCTGCGCGAAACCCCACGTTTTGCGCAACTCGTGGAATCGATGAAATTTCCCCGACGACCCTAGGGCGGAATTCTTCAGCATGGCGCCGATGCAAGAGATCACCAATCCCGAGGAACGGCAGCGCAACCTCGACCGGATGAAGGCCAGGGCAACCGGGCTGCTGATCCTCATGGGGATGATCTTCGTCGTCGCCCGAATGTTCGAGCCCCAGCATCCCTGGCTGGGCTACATCCGGGCGACGGCTGAGGCCTCGATGGTCGGCGGCATCGCGGATTGGTTTGCCATCACCGCACTCTTCCGGCATCCGCTGAACATTCCCATCCCCCATACCGCCATCATCCCCAACCGGAAGGATCGAATCGGAAGGAGCCTGGGAAACTTCGTCCAGAACAACTTCCTCTCCCCCGACGTGCTCACCGCCAAGCTCAAGGCCGCCCAGATCAGCCGGCGAGCCGCCGAGTGGCTGAGCCAGATGGAGCACGCCCGGATGGCGGCCGAGCAGGTGGGCTCCGTGCTCAGGGGAGCGGGCAATGTGGTGCGGGACGAGGACGTCCACGCCCTGCTGGACCGGACCGTGGTCGAGCCGCTCCGGCAGATGCCGATTGCCCCGGTGCTCGCCAAGGGACTTGCCCTGCTTACTGTCGACGACCGGCACCAGCAGCTGCTCGACCGGGTGATCCATGGTCTCACCCGGCTGGTGGCCGAGAACGAGGAGCTGATCCGCGAGAAGATCCGGGAGGAAAGCCCCTGGTGGGTGCCGAAAGTGGTGGACGACCGGATCCATCAGAAGGTGCTGGGCGGAATCGAGCGGACCCTTTTCGAGGTGGGAGAGGACGCCGACCATCCACTCCGGCATCAGTTCGACGATCTGCTGGCCGACTGGATGGTGCAGCTGCAGGATTCACCCGAGGTCATTGCCCGGGCCGAGGCAATCAAGCAGCAGGTGCTGGATCCCGAGACCAGCGGCCGGCTGGCCGCCTCGCTGTGGCAGGAACTGAAGCAGATCCTCGGCCGGCAGAACGCGACCGCTGAAGGTGCTCCGGGACCCGTCGCCCGCGGACTCTCCGCGCTCGGCGCCGCAGCGCTGGAAGACGAGGCGCTGCTGGAGAAGATCGATGGCTGGGTGACCGAGGCGGTTTTGCGGGTGGTGGAGCAGCACCGGGGCGAGGTGGGTGGGCTCATCGCTCAAACCGTGAGCTCGTGGGACCCACAGGAGACCTCACGCCGGATCGAGCTCCTGGTGGGCCGAGACCTGCAGTTCATCCGAATCAACGGAACTCTGGTGGGCGGACTGGTCGGACTGCTGATCTACTCCGTCACGCGCTTGGTGTGAGCGGAAGGGCGGAAAAGGCGGAAGGGGCGGAAGGGGCGGAAGGAGCGGAAAAAGCGGAAGGAGGGGAGACGAGGTCAAGTTTGATTATGGCGAACCATGCAGTAGAGGTTCGCGACTGGCATGGGCTCCTCCGGGCGCTGCACCAGTCGCTGCCATTGTGAATCTCCACAACAAGTGTGACCGCACACGTTATAACACTGGAGCTGGAGCCTGCTCCGGAGGGGCGCGTCAGCACGAGGGGAGGAGACCGGGGCAGCGGTCCAGGAATGTCCGGGCAAAGAGGAGTGCCACGGGCTCCGACCGTCGAGTGCTGCAGCGCCCCAGAGGAGCAGGCTCCAGCTCCAGTCAATGTTCTGCTCGTTGGGCTCCGTTCTGCTCGTTGGGCTCCGCTATCTGACAATCGACGGTTGCGGCTGATCATTCCAGCCAGACCAGCCCTCCGGCGCCAGCAGGTAGCGCGTGGCCGGTTTGCCTTC
>DATKJJ010000384.1:0-3772 GCA_035543695.1 Gemmatimonadales bacterium
GCAACCCGGTCGCCCAGGGTTTCTGGAATGCGGTAGGTGTACGGAGTGGCGAGCGGGAGAGGGAGAGCGACCAGGGCAAACCGGGCGGTCATCGCCGCCTGACGCCCAGACCCGGTCCGGAGGGAAGCGTCACTTGTCCCCCGTCGATCCCTGCGCCGGTAAAAGGGTCTTCGGCAAGGAGTGCGGCACCATCCAGATCGACGATATCGACCAGGGGAGTGAAATGCGCGGCGGCGGTGATGCCGAGTGAGCTCTCGATCATGCAGCCCACCATGACCATGAGGCCATGAGCCCGGGCCACGCTGATCATCCGAAGCGCCTCCCGCAGTCCGCCACACTTGGCGAGCTTGATATTGATGCCGTCGACCTTTCCAACCAGCGGAGGGATATCCACTGTGGTCAGGCAGCTCTCGTCGGCGATCACGGGAATCTCGGCCTGGGCCGTGATGGTGGCGAGACCATCGTGATCGTGGGGCGGGAGCGGCTGTTCCAAAACGGTGACACCGTATTCCTCGAGCACCGGGAGCATGCGAATAGCCTGCTTCACGGTCCAACCGCAGTTGGCGTCTACCCGGAGCTCCTTGTCGGTAGCACTGCGGATGGCTTGCAGAATCTCCAGATCACGGTCGGTCCCCAGCTTCACCTTGAGAATGGGGAACTGCTCCGCTTCCCGCACCTTGGCCTTGATGCGCTCCGGCGTATCCAGGCCAATCGTGAAAGTGGACTTGGGGGCCTGGCAGGGATCCAAGCCCCACAGCCGGTAGAGCGGAATCTGCAGGCGCTTTCCCACCAGATCGTGCAGCGCAGCCGAGAGTGCCGCGCGCGCGGCCGCGTTGCCCCGCATCTTTTCTTCCCAACGACGCTCCGCATCCTCCAGCGCAAACGGATCCTCCGGAAGCAATTCTCCGTAGACCCGCAGCGCGGCTGTCACTGACTCTGCGGTCTCACCGTAGAACTTGCTGGGCGCCGCCTCCCCCCAGCCTTCCACCCCGTCACCATCGGTGAGACGAACCCACACGGTCCGATAGTCGCTCTGACCCCCGCGAGCGATGATGAACGGGTGCCTGGTGCGAAGGTCCAATACCTCGACATCCATGCGGAGTGGCTTGGGCACGAGCGATCCCTCGACGGCAGCTGGATGGAAGTGAGTTCGGTGGATTATATGGCTCGGCCGGAAGCGGCAACAGGCCGGATCATTGAAGGGCGCGCAGATGCGCTACCGCCCCCTCGGCTATGCGATGGGGAACATAGCCGCCTTCCAGCAGGCCAACGATAGGCACGTCGGGCAATCGCGTTCTGAGCCGGTGGGTAAGGTCGGCATAGTGTTCCGGCTCGAGAGTGAACCCACCGAGAGGATCACCGGCCATCGCGTCGAATCCAGCCGAGAGCAGCACCAGCCTCGGGTGCCACTGAGCGGTTGCCGTCTCGATCGCCGACCAGAGATCGCTCACATACAAGTTCGGCGATTTGCCCGGCCCTCTGGGCACGTTGAAGATGTTCCCTACCCCGCGCTCGCTGGCGGCTCCGGTTCCGGGGTACCACGGATGCTGATGCAGCGAGACATAGCGTATCGATTCGTCGGATTCGACCAGCGCCTGGGTTCCATTCCCGTGGTGCACGTCCCAGTCGATGATCAATACCCGCTCGGCCCCCGCCCGCTGGGCATGGCGGGCGGCAACCACAACGTGGTTCACCAGGCAAAAGCCCATCCCGCGGGCGGCGAGCGCGTGATGGCCCGGCGGGCGAATCGCGGCAAAGGCATGGTGGTTACGGCTGATCGCCGAGTCGACCGCGGCCAGCACGGCGCCTGAGGCGCCCAGCGCCGCGGCCCAGCTGTCCCGATTCAGAATCGTGTCCAGGAAAAGCGCCCCACCGCCCCGCGCGCTCATCGCCTCCAGCGAGCTGAGGTATTGGTCGGGATGCACCGCGAGCAGCTCACCGCGATCCGCGGGCGAGGCTTCGCGCGGCTCGAGTCCCCGCTCCTGCCGGAGCCGGGCCAAGAGGACGCTCAGGCGAGCCGGCGTCTCTGGATGATCAGGTCCGGGATCGTGCTTGAGGCATGCGGGGTGGGTAAAAACCGGAATGCTCGAACTGCTCACCGCTCATTTCTCACGCAGAAAGCTTTGCAGTTCTCTGGCCTCGTCAGCGAGGCCCTGGCGCAAAACTGCGATATCCTGCAGCCGCCGCCGATACCACCGCCAGGAGAGGACAACCAGGCCGGCGGAGACAAAACAGATAACCCCGAGCAGAACAAGCATCAGCCGGCCGCTCCACCAACCGAAGACCGCCAGCGCCGTGCCATCGAAGGCTAGAATGACCGCCGCGATAACACTCAGCAGCCGCGACATTCGGGGCTTCACCGGCTAGCGCACCGGGCGGCGGCGGCGAGCCAGTACAATGAGTGCGCCGTTGGGTACCAGTCCCCACTCAGCCGCAGAGCGAGATTCGTCGGAGAGCTCTGCGCCCCGAAACTTGAGCATGTAGTTGCCGGGATCCCGGGTGACGCGGCTGGCAGCCAGCGCCTGGCGTTTGATCTCGCCTACTGGGGTGCTGGCAGGCAGCTCCAGCTTCACTTCGTTCCACACCTCTTCAACCATGACCCGGAGAGGGAGAACTGCCGTCATGCCACATGCTCCGAGGGGAGTGGGAGGGTCGAGAGGAAGCGGTCTACCACTTGGTCGAAGAACAAGGTGGACACCCGGATCCGGGTGCCCTGCGGACCCGGCCACACGGCGAATGCAATCTCTTCGCCGCCCTGCCCTCTCAGCGTGAGATAGGTCGGGCCCTCTCGCTCCGGGTACGCGGCAGTCAGCGGGACACGCTCGGCGAAGAATCGTTTGGCCCGGCGCAACACCTCGGCGCCGTCCAGCGTGGTGACGGTTTCGTACACCATAACGTTAGCGCCTTTGGGACACGGAAGAGGTGGGCAGCACGGTGATACCGGTGGGCTGGCCGGCGATGGGCACGGTGCTGACCCGAGCACGGGAGGCCAAATCGATGACGTCAACTGCCCCAGGGTCGATCCCGATCGACTCGCACGAGATGTAGGCATAGCGGCTGTCGGGCGAATAGGCGATCCCATGAACGATTCGCTTGCTGGTGGGAATCCGGGCCACCTCGCTGAGCCCGGCGGCATCGATCACGCTCACGCTCTGGTCCTTCTTGTTGGTCACCAGGACGAACTTGCCATTGGGAGAGGGCTCGACGTTGTAGGCCCCTTTGCCCACCGGAATTTCCTTGATTGGCCGGAGAGTCCCGGCGTCCCAGACCTGCAGGGTGTTCGCCGCATTGCAGGCCACGAAGAGCCGTTTGTCATCCCCAGAGACGGACACGAACGTAGGCGAGCATTCACCCGCTGGCGAAGGCGCGGCGGTCCCCGAATGGCTGGCAGCAGAGAGCGCGGTCTTGGCATGCGCGGCACCGGTGCGGGCCCGTCGAGTAAGCGTGAGGGTGGCGACCTCCAGCTCCAGTATCTCGTCGCTATGCATACAGGAGACATAGGCTCTGGTGCCGGCGTGATTCACCTTCACGCCGTGGGGCATGTCGCACGCCTCGAGATCGGTGATCTTGGTCATCGTGGGGGTGTGAATCACGGAGATCACGTTAGTCCGCGGATGATCGCCATGAAAGTCTGAGTTGGCCACGAAGGCCAGCTGGCCGTCAGGCGTCAGGCTCACCGTTGTAGGGAAGAGCTCGACTTGCGATTTCCCCAGAACCGAATCGTTCTGGGTGTCCAGCTTCCAGAGACTTCCGAACGGTGTGCCGTGCGCCA
>DATKJJ010000385.1:0-4114 GCA_035543695.1 Gemmatimonadales bacterium
TTGGCCGAGGTGGATACCTTGCAGCACCGGGTCTCGGAGCTCGAGGAGCGAGTCGACTTCACCGAACGGCTGCTGGCCCAAGCCCACGATCCCCAGGCCCGAGCCGTCCGGGGTGAGGTGCAGTGAACCCGTTGCGGAGACCACAGCGATGATCACCCGGGAAGACATTCAATCGTGGCTCGATCGTCTTGACGGGGGGAGCCTGAGCGCCAAGGAGGTCGAGCCTAACCTCTGGCTCGCTCGAACCTCGGATGACGCGGAGGTGGTGGTCCACTACGCTCCACCGGTGGTGATTCTGCGGGTTCGGGTGATGGAGCTGCCCGCCAGCGAGCCCCGCCGGGGCGAGCTCTTCCGGCAGCTTCTGGAATACAATGCCCGCGAGCTGGTTCACGGGTCCTATGGTTTGGAGGGCGATCACGTGGTGCTCACCGATACCCTCGAGCTGGAGAACCTCGACTACAGTGAGTTCGAGGCGAGCTTCGACTCCATTACCCTGGCGTTGGCGTCGCATCTCGGCGCGCTCGCATCCTACCGCGAAAGGTGAAGCGTCATGGGAATCTTTGACCGTCTCTCCACCATGCTGCGGTCGAACATCAATGATCTCATCTCCCGGGCGGAAAATCCCGAGAAGATGCTGAATCAGCTCATCGTGGACATGAAGACCCAGCTGGCCAAGGCCAAGCAGCAGGTCGCTTCCGCCATTGCCGACGAGCGGAAGCTCCAGGCTGACGCCGAGGCCATGAAAAAGCAGGCGGATGACTGGGAGCGGCGAGCCATGATAGCGGTACAAGAGGGTCGTGACGACCTGGCCAAGCAGGCACTGGGCCGCTACAACGAGCAGCTCCAGGGCGCTCAGCAGCTGCAGGAGACGTGGATGCGGCACAAGGCGGAGACCGACCAGCTCAAGCTGTCGCTGCGCCAGCTCAACGACAAAATCGAAGAGGCCAAGCGGAAGAAGAACATCCTGGTCGCCCGGTCCAAGCGGGCGGAGGCCCAGCAGCGAATTCAGGAGACCATGTCGGGGCTGTCCGACAAGAGCGCCTTCGAGTCGTTCGAACGCATGGCCGAGAAGATCGAGGCAACCGAGCGGAAGGCGCTTGCCGCCGCCGAGTTGAACGAGGAGGTCTCGGGAGACTTCCTGGCCCGGCAGTTCGAATCGCTGGAGTACAAGGGCAGCTCCGACCAGCAGCTGCTCGAGCTGAAGACGAAGATGGGCCTGGTGGGCCCCGCCCAGGGCGCTGGATCGAAGCAGCTGGGCACCGGGCGAAACGATGTGCGGGATGCCGAGCTGATTGAGGAAGGGGACGAGGGGAAGGCGCGTTGATGGCATCGGCTGACGCTGAACGACGGCGAGGGTTCCCACTCGGCTGGGTTCTCCTCGCCGTCATCGTTGTTGCCCTGCTGGTCCGCACGATCGATGTGCTGATCATCGTCTTCCTGGCGATCATCCTCGCGGTGTTCTTCGACGCGGTGTCGGGCTTCCTGCAACGGCGGTTCGGGTTGCCGCGATCGCTTGGATTGGCCGCCGCGGTGGCCCTCACCATTGGCGGTCTCGTAGGCGTGTTCTTCCTCATCGCCCCAGCGGTGGCCTCGCAGGTGCAGGACCTGATCGCCAACCTTCCAAAGTTCCTGGCCGAGCTGGACGCGAGCATCAATCGACTGTTCCGGAGCATTCCGGTGCTCCGGCGAGGGGCCAGTGAGGGAACGGGACCCGGCCTGCTTGCCACCTCCCTCAATGAACTGGTCGGCGTGCTGCGCGGGGCCGTGGTGCCCTACCTCAAGGGTGGAGTCGAGGTGATCATCGAGGTGATCAGCGTCTTCGTGATGGCGCTCTACCTGGCAAGGAACCCTTCTACCTACGTGGAGGGGGTCATCGCCCTGGTCCCTCCGGAGCGGCGCTCGCTGGCCCGGGTCATTCTGTACGATCTCAAGCTTACGCTCCACGCCTGGGTGGTGGGGCAGCTCATCGCCATGGTCCTGCTGGCTGCCCTGACCACGCTGGGCCTGTGGCTGCTGGGCATTCCCTATTTCCTCGCATTCGGGGTTTTTGCCGGGATCGCGGCCATCGTGCCGTTCTTCGGCACCCTGTTCTCCACTTTGATCCCTGCGTTGTTCGCCCTCGGCGTTGCCGGGCTGGGGAAGGCGCTCGCGGTGGCGGCCCTCGGCGTTGGCGTCCATCTGATCGAGGCCAACTTCGTAGCACCGGTGGTGATGGAGCGGCAGGTCAACTTGCCGCCGGTGATCACCATCGCCGGTGTGCTCCTGATCGGTAAGCTGTTTGGCCTGGCCGGCCTGATCGTAGCGGTGCCGATCCTGGCTTTCGTGATGGTTCTCATCCGGCATATCCTGATGGGCGAGGTCTACGGCGACAACGTCAGCGAAGTGAAACCGAGCGGTACTGTCCCGGCAGAAGCCGAGCCCACCATCGCACCCCAACCAGCCGTTTCCTGAACATGGCCGCTCCGCGCTTTCTGATCATCGCCGATGGCGACTTCGCTCCCATGACCTCGAAGACCGCCAATTCGGTCGTTCGCTACCTGCCCGACCGGACGGTTGCCGTGCTCGATCGGCAGCAGGCCGGCATGACGGTGCAGCAGGTCCTGGGTTTCGGAGGCTCAATCCCGGTTGTGGGCTCGATGCGAGAGGGCTTGGCGCTGAAACCGGACGCGGTGTTGATCGGGATCGCGCCTCAGGGCGGCCGGCTGCCGGAGGACTGGCGCGGCTGGCTGGCGGAGGCGCTGGACGCCGGCTGCGACCTCTGGAGTGGACTTCACACCTTCCTGTCAGACGATCCGGTGCTCGCGGCCAAGGCCAAGGCCGGTGGCCGAAGAATCTTCGACCTGAGAAAGCCGCCGACTGACCTGCCGGTGGCCTCGGGCGCCGCCAAATCAGTCGACCCCTATGTCGTGCTCACGGTGGGGACCGACTGCAACGTCGGCAAGATGACCGCGCAGCTGCAGCTCACGAAGCAGCTCAATGCCTCAGGTCTTCGGACCCGATTCGTGGCTACCGGCCAGACCGGGATCATGATCGAGGGCTGGGGGATCGCGGTCGACGCGGTGATCGCCGACTTCGTTGCCGGTGCGGCCGAGCGGTTGGTGCTGCAGGGAAGCGAGGGGGCGGACGTCCTGCTGGTCGAGGGTCAAGGGAGCATCAACCATCCCGGCTACTCCGCGGTCACGCTGGGTCTCCTGCATGGCTCCTGCCCGGATGGATTGATCCTGTGCCACCAGTCGACCCGGGAGTTCATCGGCGACTACCGGCCGACAGCCTGGCTCAGGATACCGCCGCTGAAGGAGTACATCCGCCTCTATGAGACGATCGGATCCGCGGTCCACCCGACCAAGGTCATCGCTATTTCGCTCAACACCTACGACATGACCGAGGATGCTGCCCGACGGGCTTGCGAGGACGCGAGTCGGGAAACCGGTTTGCCTGCCACCGACCCGGTGCGGTTCGATCCCAGTCCTTTGGTGGATGCGGTACGCCGGGGAAGGGAGGGGTATCTGAGGGGGAGAAAGCAGGAAAAGACCGAGCGGATGGAGAAGGCCGGCAGAGCCTGATCGACTATCGCGCTAAAACAGCGCTCTCGGCGGTGCATTGGTTATGGCGGCCGGAACTCAGGCCGCATTGTGCAGCATGTTTTCCGGCCCGCCTCGCCCGCTCCCTTCGGAATTTCCGCTTCTGCAGCTGATTCCCCTCATTAACCATAGAACCCATGTCGCTGCCTGGGTTCGCGGGGCCGGCGCGGCCCACCGCCTTACCATCATGGCAAAGGGTCGCTGCGCCCCGGTGCTGATCGGTGAAGATCTGGGCCGGCTGCTCCGCTGTTGCACCCACGTGGTGCTCCGCGCCGACAATGGCCCGGTTACTATGGCTGCCGAAGAGCTGATTCATTGGCGAGCGCTCCAGGTTGTTATCGCCACCCCGCATCTGCCTGGTCCCGGTCTCCTGGATGACATCTTCCCGGGCGCCCAGCTGGAGCCCACGGGGTTCAGCGTGCCCACTGCCACACGGTCTCCCGAGGAGGTCCTGTCGGAGTGCGTGCGGCAAGGAATCCCGGTGAGGGAAAGCCGGGTGGTGTATCGACAGCAGCCCTGACGCTCCGGTTGAC
>DATKJJ010000386.1:0-2474 GCA_035543695.1 Gemmatimonadales bacterium
ATAGGACTCTCCGGAACGACGCCTCTGGTGAAAGGCTCGCCCGTGGGAGCAAGTGACTACGCTGGCGAGCGTGCTGTCCCGAGTAATCAGGACACTACAGAATGCATCCGAAGGCCCGAAACGGGAGTGAACCAGGTGTGAAGCAATGCTTAATTGGGGAGGGACGGGCGCATGGTTCGATCCCTTGTAACAGAGGAGACTCCACCTGCCCTTACTCAGCCGCTGTTTCATCCGGACCGCGCTCGCGTATCTGCTCCTCGCGTTGGTCGCGGGCGTGATCGCGCCGGTGCTTCCCGGCGCATCACAGCTCTGGCCTACCTACGTGCACCTCCTGGTGCTGGGATGGCTGACCCAACTCATCTTCGGCGTCGCCTACTGGATGTTTCCCCGCCCACTGCCTCAGGCATCCCGCCACGGGGAGCGTCTGGGGTGGCCCACCTATTGGCTGTTCAACATCGGGCTGGTGCTGCGGATCCTGGGCGAGGGGAGCTGGGCGGCTGGCCGCGGGATGAACGCGATGCTGGTGGCCGCGGCGATGCTCCAGCTGAGTGCCGGCTGGAGCTTCGTCCTGATGATCTGGCCCCGGGTCAGGGGAAGGTAGCCTCTTGCCCCGCCTGAGTGTTTGGTTCCTCAGACTGGCCCTGCTCTACCTGGGATTGGGCTTCACGCTGGGCGCCGTCATGCTTGCAGCCCCGGGCCTCCACCTCTCGGCGACGACGCTGCGGCTCCGGCCGCTGCACATCGAGCTGTTGCTGGGAGGGTGGATGGTCCAGCTCGCGTTCGGCGTGGCCTACTGGATCCTGCCGCGCCAACGCGGTGCCGGCCGGGGTAACGAGCGACTCGCCTGGGCGGCGCTTCTGCTCCTCAACCTCGGAGTCTTGACCGCCGGCGTGGGCGGAGTGATGGAGGCTTCAGGGTCAGTAATCGGCACGGGTCGCGCCGCCGAACTCCTCGCGGCGGTCGCCTTTGCCGGTCATGCCTGGCCTCGGGCCCGACTCTACACGCCCCTTAAAAATCCTTCGTCCGGAAGCGTCTGAGACCCAGTCCCACCGGGATAAGGGTCCAGAGCAGCAGCGCCGAGCCGGCGATGGCTATCCCCGCTACACTCCCGAAGAACCGCTCGAACACCGCACCGGTATACCCCATCAGCGCCGCCGTATCGAGTTGCAGCAGCAGGAGGATGCGGCCGAGGTCGATGGGGTTGAGGAGGGTAAGCCCGATCACCGATCGTGAACCAGTGTGAAACTTGGTTCACGATCGGTGGCAGCCCGGAGAGTTATTTGGACGAGGAGTGTTCCAGGGTCGTGGGACGGGACGTCCGCAGCCGTCGGGCCGCGGTATGGGGCCGCAGGACCAGTACCGGCATTTCAGCGGCACGCACCAGCTTGTCTGCGACGCTGCCGAGCACCAGCCGCCGGGCCCCTCCGCGGCCGTGGGTCGAGATCGCAACCAATCCAACCCTTTCCGACTGGAAGAAGTCCAGCAGGGTGTCCGTGACCGCATCGCCCAGCAGCGCAACCCCACCGGCTTTCACACCTCCGGCCCGAAGTCGATCGGCGACCTCCTCGATGTAGTTCTGAGCCGTGCTTTGCCTGATCCTGGTCTCCTGATCGGCATAACCAGTCGGGAATAAGAGCTGAGGATCGCTGGTGAGCAGGATCGGCCGGACCACCTGGACCAGCAGGACCTCCGAATCCCACACCCGGGCCAGCGCCAGCACCGGGTCGAGCACTGCCTCGGCCAATGGCGAGCCATCCAGCGACACGCCGATTTTCGCCAGATCGATTGGCTGAGGAGAGCTCCCCTTTTCCTCGGGCCGAAGAAGGATGAGTGGCAGCTCCAGGGTTCGTACCAGCTCATCGGCAACGCTGCCGAGCCAGGCCCGCCGCACCCCGCCTCTGCCGTGGGTGGTCATCACCACGAGATCAGCACCGATGTCCTTCGCATACTTGGTCAGGGTAGGAGCGACCGGTCCCTGGAGCAGGGCGAACGTCAATGCCTTCCCCAATTGAGGACGCAGCGTTTGGACCAGCTCACTCAGATAATCCTGGTCGGCTTTCTCCAGAGCCAACCGCGTCCTGGTGTAGATCTCCCCGGGCTCGACGAACAGAAGAGGGTGAAGCTCGCGATGCACCAGAGCGAGGCGGAGCGTAGCCGGCATGCGTTGGGCAATCGCGATGGCCGTCGGAATTGCCTGTTCCGCCAGCCTAGAGCCGTCTACCGGTACCAGGATGGAACGGATGGGAGTGGTGTCAGACATAAACGAACTCCTCTCCCGCATTGGCGGCTCCATCCTTGTCTGCCGTTCGCAGCTCATCTTGTCGCGCTGCGCACTGGGCGGGGATGACCAAGATCGGCACCTGGGCTCCCCGAACTACCTTGTCGGCCACACTGCCGAGCACCAGCCGGCGGAGACCGCCTCTGCCGTGGGTTGCCACAGCCACGAGGCTCACCCGGGCGGGGTGGGCCAGATC
>DATKJJ010000387.1:0-10905 GCA_035543695.1 Gemmatimonadales bacterium
CCCGGGCAATCTCCTGCTCCAGCCGGCGTAAGTCCCCGCCAAGTTCCTCACCCAGCTTTCGGAACAGCGCCAGGTCGATGGTAATCCCCGCCCATTCCACATCAACCAGCACCTCGAGCAGTGGCATCTCGATTGTCTGCAACAGGGGCTCCAGGGCGGTCTCCCGCAGCATCGGCTCGAAGAAACGATGGAGCGAAAGCACGGTGGCGCTGTCGGTACCGCAGTAGCTGGCGGCCTGGGGAACCGCCACCTCCGCAAAGGGAATTTCGGATTTTCCCTTGCCCGTAAGATCCGGATAGGTCTGCAGGGTTCGGCCCAGGTGCTCGAGGCAGAGAGTATCGATGGTGTGGGACCGGCGACCGGGATCGAGCACGAAGCTCGCCAGCATCGAGTCGTACACCACGCCCTTCAGCTCCACGCCTGCCGCCCGCAGCACTTGCCAGTCGTACTTGATATCGTGACCTGCTTTGGGCACCGATGGGTCGGTCAGCAGGGCGAACAAGGGAGCAGCCGCCACATCCGTCAACGGCGGAAGATTTCGGACCGAATCCGGTGCAGCGAGCTCACCCCCCGCCGCCCGATGGCCAAAGGGGAGATACCAGACCTCCTCCGGGCTGGCGGCCAGAGAAAGACCCACGATTTCGGCATCATGGGGCTCCCGGCCGCCGGCTTCCACATCGATTCCCACGAGCGGCGCACTTCGCAGACGCTCGACCAGTCCAGGTAAATCGTCGGGATTGTCCAGGATGCTGACGGATGGAGCCGACGGGCTGGAAAGATCCGACAGACTGAGCCACGAGTCGGCCGAGAAATCGACCTCACCGGCCTTGCCGTTCTCGGCTTCGGCCGTGTCACCGATGCCTGCTTCCTGCGGCGCGGTGGCGTCAGTCAACCGCCGAACCAGGGTGTAAAACTCGAGCTCGGTAAGCAAGCGAATGACGGTATCGCGATCCGGCTCCCGCAGCACGAAGTCGCCCACATCCAGCTCGACGGGAACGTCGCGTTGGATCGTTACCAGCTCCCGGGAGAGCCGAGCGTTCTCCGCCTGGCTCAGGAGCGCTTCGCGGGGGCGCTTGGCAGAGACTTCGCCGGCCCGGGCGAGCATTGTCTCCAGATCCCCGAACTCTTCCAGGAGCTTCTGGGCGCCCTTCTCCCCGATTCCTTTCACCCCAGGAATGTTGTCGGACGAATCGCCCACCAGAGCCAGGAAGTCCACCACCTGGCGGGGCGGTACACCCAGCCGGTCAATGGCATTGGATTCATCCACCCAGACCTCGTCCACCGCCGCGGGCCCGCCCCGCCCGGGATTCAGCAGGGCAATCCCGGGCCCGACCAGCTGATAGAAATCCTTGTCTCCAGACACGATGACGGCCTGCATTCCCCGCTCCGATGCGGCCTGGGCCAGAGTTCCAATCACGTCATCGGCCTCGTAGCCCCTGATGGCCACAATCGGGATCCCAAAGGCCTCGAGCAGCTCGCAGATGCGCTCGACCGAGCGATTGAAGTCCGCCTGCAGCTCCTGGTCCAGCTTTTGGCGAGTCGACTTGTAATCGGCGTAGCGCTGTTCCCGGAACGAGGTGCCGGCATCGTTGATCCAGGCGACGTAATCGGGACGGTACTTCTCGCGCAGGCGGAGCAGGAAATTCACCACTCCCCAGGCCGCCGACGTGTTTTCCCCCTTGGCGGTCCGGAGCGGGCGGGAGATCATGGCGTAAAACGCGCGATAAATGAGGGCGTAGCCGTCGATCAGGAAAAGCTGCGGGGGATGGTGATTGGGGGACATGCAGGAAAATAAGCGCGAGCGGCTCCGCGCTTAGGTCTGCCGGCGTACACGGTTCAAGGTCCGTTCGTATTCCGAGCGGGAACCCGGAGTCAGCCGCAGCCGGCCAAAACCGGTATCATCCTCGAAGTAGAGCGCCAGCCGATAGTTGAGGTAAGTCCAGCGAATGATTCGTCCGGCCTGGCCGGGCGTACTTTCGATGCTCTCATCGGGCGCGCCCAGGTTAATGAAAACTTCGCCGCGATCGGTGCGCCAACCAGCAACTCCTTCGTCACTGAACCGCGTGTTGGCGGTGCTGATGCGACCGAAGTACTGATTTAAAGCCTCATTTTCCGGCGTGGCAGGGTTGGGATCGGTCTCGGCGTAGAACTGACGCCATAAACTGGATCGCTGGGAAGCCGGCGCCTTGCGCATGGCATTGATCCGCGCGTCCTGGCCAAAGAAGCGCAGCAGATCCAGCATTTCATCGAAGTTGGTAATCACCCATGCCTGGGAGAACGAGACTAGGGCGGAGACCGTCCGCTGCTGCGGCCCACTCCCCACCTCGAGCTTCAATTCACCCAGCGAGATGCTGTCGGGCGCCAGCCGAATCACCTGACTCTCCACCGGCCGGCCCCCCCGAAATCGAAGCGAGTCGGTGTAGATGACCTCCTGCTGTTCATCCAGCACCTCGAAAGGCACGGTGGTTGGACCCGGGAAGTCATAGCCCTCGATGTAAGCCAGGAGGGTGTCGGAACCATAGCCTACGGCGCCGCGGGAGTTGAGCACCACCGACAAAGGATCGGCTCGGGTGGCGCGCCCCGTGGCCTGGTACGTCAGGATAGGAGCGGATGTGGTGCCAGCAGGAAAGGTGGGAGCGTCATACCGGCCCTGGGCTCGGCTCTCCGCGGTAGAGCTGGCGTCACGAACCGTTACCGTGACGTTGTAGGCGCCCGGCGTCAGCCGGAGGACCTGCTGGAATAACACGCTCTCGTCTGAGCGCATCGTTTCCTGAAAGGTCGGCACCCTGACGATCTCGTCCCGGGTCAATTCGACAGCGCGAATGCCGGGCCTCGCAAAGGAGATGCTGACTCGATACCGCGCCACGAAGAGATTACCATCCCGCTGGAATGCCAGGGCGCGATTTTCCAGAGAGAGGCCCAGAAGAGTGATGACGGAATCACCGGGCCCGGCGGCGAATGCCACCGTTCCGATGAATGGGAGCGGCTCCCCCGCAGCAAGCCGACCGAGCCGCTGATAAAACGCCGGGGCATCCACCACCTGCGTCAGCTGATCTGCCGGCGCCGGAGCTTCCTTGCTGCCGACTCTTTTCCAGCTGCCGCAGCCGATCGCGGTTGCGCCGAGCAGCACTGTGGTTACCAACCAGCGCATGAATTCTCCCAAAGTGAGGCGCGACACAACCGGCGACCATGCAGGAAGGCGAAGGTTAGTGACGCGGCAGGAGAGGCGTCAAGCACAAGAGCCCATGCATCCAACTTGCTGCGTCCTGCGGAATTAACTAGCTTGGCCACTTCATGAACGCTGACACGCTGACCGGCAGGACTATCGCGGGATACCACCTTACCAAGTATGTCGGTGAGGGCGGAACCGCCACAGTCTACCGCGCCGAGCACCCCGAGCGAGGCCTGGCAGCCTTCAAGATCCTGCGCTCGCGACTGGCCCAGGATCCAGTGGCAGTGAAGCGATTTCTTCGAGAAGCCGAATATGGTGCGCGGGTGAGTCACCCGAGCATCGTCCGGACTTACGACTACGGCCAGGCTGACGGGCTCCACTATCTCGCCCTGGAGTGGGCCGACGGCGAGCCCCTGGCCGAGTTCGTCAATCGGTCGGGACCACTGGCCCCCGTGTTGGTGGCCAAGATCGTGGAGCAGATCGGCGCCGCCCTGACGGCGGCCCACCGGGCCGGGATCATTCATCGCGATCTGAAGCCAGCCAACATCATGTACGATCCGGCGCAGCAAACCGCCAAGCTGCTCGACTTCGGCATTGCCCGGGACGCTGAGCTAAGCCCCGAGGAGAGACTGACCCGGGCCGGGTTTTTTGTGGGGACCCTGCAGTACGTAGCGCCAGAAACACTCAGCGGTGAGCTGGTCAAGGAACAGGCTGACGTCTACAGTCTGGCAACGATCGCCTATTACCTGCTGACCGGATGCTTGCCCTTCAGCGGCAAGAGTCCGCGGGAGCTGTTTCAGCAGCTACTCACCCAGTCGCCCATTCCCCTGAATGAAGCTCGCCGGGGCCTCAAGTTTCCCGCGGCAGTTGAGGCTACGGTCATGCAGGGATTGCAACGGGATTTGTCCAAGCGATCTCGTTCGGTCGAGGAGTTCGCGCAGGCCTTCTGCGCCGCGGTGCGGGATCAAACACCCAAGCGAACGGGATTTCTCGCCGGACTATTCCGCAAGGGAAGCGAGTGACCGACCACGAGTCGCTCCGGCGAGTGTTGCTGGAGCGCTCAGTTGAGCGGGGCGACTTCGTTCTTGCATCCGGCCGGCGCTCCTCCTACTACATCGATTGCCGTCGCTCCACCATGTCAGCCGAAGGCATGGTGCTGATCGGGCGCCTGGGCTGGAATGCCATCCAAAAAGCCGGCTGGCAGCCCACGGCCGTTGGAGGACTCACCATGGGGGCCGACCCGGTGGCGTACGCCATTGCCGCGGCCAGCTTCGGCAGCCAACATGCGGTCGACGCCTTCAGCGTGCGCAAGGAAGCGAAGAGTCATGGGACCGGCCGCCTCATTGAAGGAAACTTCCAGGCCGGCGGCCGGGTGGTGGTGGTGGAAGACGTGATCACTACCGGCGACTCCGCCCAGCGCGCCATTCAAACAGTCGAACAATCAGGTGGCAGCGTGATTGGTGTGCTGGCCGTGGTGGATCGGCAGGAGGGCGGCCGGCAAACCCTGGAGGAGCGGGGACATCCGGTTATCGCCCTTACCACGGTGCGCGAGCTGGGATTGGCCCCGTGAGCCGACGGCGGATGGGCCAGATGCTGGCCGGCTTGGTGGCCCTGGCAATGTTCACCGGCGCAGTGTTGGAGGCTCACCGCTCCGCCATTCCGGCCATCCGGGTCTACGACGGATACTGGATGATCCTCGGCGCGGCCATCGGCATGCTGGTGGCAGGGCCACTCGTCTGGCGCTGGCCCCGGGAACGCTCGCTGGTGGCCATCCTCATCGTGTCGGTTGCCGGAAGTCTCGCGCCGCTGGTGATCTCAGCCTTGCGTCACCACATGCCCGTGCCGGCCCGGCTGCGAGGTGCCTGGTTCATTGGCGGAGCAGATGTGGTCGGCCCGGCGCTGGTGATCGGCTGCATGTGTCTGTGGTTTGCGCTTCGGGAGCACGGTACCGAGCGGCTGCAGCCATCCTCGGGGGTCCGATGAGCGAGAATCTAGACACCTATCTCAACGACCATGTGGCAGGCTCGGTGCTGGCGCTGGAACTGCTGGATCACCTGATTGATTTGCCTGAGGCCCCCGACCGGAGGCTGCTGACGCAGTTGCGGACTGAGATCCAGGAAGATCAAGACGTTCTCCGGCAGCTGATCCGCTCGGTGGGAGCGAAGGAGAGCCCGGTGCGCAAGGCGGCCGCCTGGCTGACGGAGAAACTGGCCCGGGCCAAGCTTCGGGTGGACGAGAGCGGCTCTGGTGAGCTCCGGATGCTGGAAGGATTGGAGACCCTGGCCCTGGGAATCCAGGGAAAGCTGGCGCTCTGGCGGGGTCTGGCCACTCTGGGGGACGCGGTTCCTCCACTCAAGACCCTGGATCTTGCCCGACTGCAAGCCAGGGCCCTCGAACAGTTCGAGCGGGTTGAACAGCTGCGTCTCCACGCGGCCAGGCGAATCCTGAGCTCCTGAGCAGCGCACCGGACTGAAGCAATACAGAGTACTGCAAGCCGTTGCACGGATTGACGTAGCATGGCACCGGGACCGATCTTCCGCCGACCCCTGTCCCTTTCATAATTTGGAGCCCGCCATGCCTACGCCGCACGCGCCCATGGGCACGTCGCCGCGCCAGCTCATCAATCCGCGTGAGCGGTTTTTATACGCCATCATTCTGGTTGTGAGCCTGTTGGTTTATGGCGGCCTGGTGTTCGCCAGCCTCTCCGATCCGAAGGTGGGAGCCACCGTGGCGCTCTACGGAATGGTGTTCGCGCTGCTGGGAATCTTCGCCCACGGGCTGGCGCTAGGCGGGATCCGGGGGAACTCAGTTCGGGTATCCGAGCGACAGTTTCCGCTGCTTCACCGGGTCACCGCGGCCCACGCGCGCCGATTGGGGCTGTCTCGGGTCCCTGAGGTGTATGTGATGCAGTCGGGCGGGCTTCTCAACGCGTTCGCCACCCGGTTTCTGGGTCGCGATTTCGTGGTGGTCTACTCGGACGTACTCGAACTGGCGTTGGCCGAGGGTGAGGCGGCAGTAGGTTTCATCATCGGTCACGAGCTGGCTCACGTCTGGCGGGGGCACTTGAAGCATCGCTGGCTGACCACGCCGGGGCGTCTCCTTCCTTATTTGGGTGCGGGGTACTCTCGGGCCTGCGAGTACACCTGCGATCGAGTGGGCGCATTCTGCCAGCCGGATGGGGCCATCAGTGGATTGCTTGCGCTCGCAGCCGGGAAGCAGCTTCACCCGCATGTGGATGTTCGGGAGTATGCGGCTCAGGCCGAAGCCGACCAGAGTTTCTGGATCCGGCGGGCCGAGCTGATTTCCTCGCATCCCCGGCTTCCCAAGCGGGTGGCCGCCCTGCTGCAGGCCGGTGTAACCATCCCGGCACGGAGGCAATGGGCCGCCATGCCCGGCAGCGCGGCGGCGTGACGCAGGCCATTTGAAGGAGGAGCCATGGCACGCCGAATCAGATATCAAATGGATAAGGTCAACGCAGAGCCCGGGGAAGAACGGGCATCCACCTGGACCTTCGCCGGGACAAAGCTCTCCGGTGTCGAGCAGACCTACCTGGTCCGGGACAGCAACTTTTCCTCTCGCAATGAGTGGGAGTTCGTGGTCCGTATCCCGCGAGACCCCGGAGAGCGAATCGAGGTCCGCCCCCGCACCACGCCGAATCTTCGCGCGTGGGCCGAGCTGCCGGACCGATCGCTCACCTTCTCCCGTGCCACCAAGGGAGCGGCCCGCGGCAAGTGGTACTGTCAGGTGGCCTTGGCAGACCCGACCGGCAGCAAGAGCAGAGATATCGTCCGGGCAGACCAGCGGGGATTGCTTCCCGGCTGGTTTACTGCCATCAAAGGTAGAATGCGAGTGAAATCCACGGTGAAGAACACTCGTGGAACCGACGGGCAGGCACTGGTTGTGCTGGTTTCTCCCGGTGATTACGCCGGCATGATACGGCTGTTCTTTGCCACCAAGGTCTGGATTCTGAAGGAGCGCTTTGCCCTCCCAGCAGCGGTGTAGTGCCTGCGGCGAAATAGCGGGACAGGGCTCAGCACCTGGAGGGGTGATCCACAGCAACGGGCTCTGGTTTGTCAGTCACCATACTGGTCCGTACACCGATCCCGGTGAGCTGATCGTAAAGACCCACCGGCACTGCGAGTCCCTGGCGGAGCTGACCGAAGAAGAAGCCGAGGCATTGGGTCCGGTGCTCCATGCAGCCGTCCGGGCTCTGGAGCGGGTTGTGGCTGCGGAACGGATCTACGCCGTATCTTTCAACGAACGAATCCGGCACGTTCACTTTCTCCTGCTTCCCCGCACCGCTGCCATGCCCCGGGGCCATGTCATTTCGGATCTGTACCGGAGAGCGCGCAACCTGCTGCGCAGATTTGGCGTGCTCCGGAACCCTAGCGTCGCCGAGCGGGCGGATATCGCGGGGCGGATCCGCGCTGAATGGCGGCCTTGAGCTGTTCCATCACCCGCCTCAACCATGAAGCCGACGCGCAGCGCTGCGCCCATCTCATGGCCAGCTCGGAGCCCTGGCTGACACTGGGCCGGACCTACGAGGCCTGTCTTGCGATCATCCAGGATCCCACCCGCGAGGTGTACCTTCTCAAGACCGAGACCGACCTTGCGGGGTTCCTGATCGTCTGCATGACGGGAGCCTTCGTGGGGTATATCCAGACCATCTGCATCGATCCGATCCGGCGAGGCCAGGGGCTGGGCACCAAGCTGGTGGAGTTTGCCGAACGCCGGATTCTGGCCGAGTCGCCCAACGTCTTCCTCTGTGTTTCATCCTTCAATCCGGACGCACGGCGCCTATATGAGCGCCTAGGCTACCGGGTGATCGGCGAGCTGGCTGACTATCTGGTACAAGGCCATTCCGAAATCCTCCTCCGGAAGACAGCAGGCCCACTCAGCGGATTTCGGCCGCACACTTCGGTGGTCGGCCACCGGAGCAGGGATGGCGCCCCCTCCGGACTGAAGGTAGGATCGGGCATGCGGGAAGCCCGGCTCCGTGCCGAATTTGCCGACCTTTATCCCACGCTGACTCCAGGCCAGTGGGAGCCGGCTGCGCGGGTGGCAGAGGTGGTGCTGGCCCGACTCCTCCTGCTCGAGATATCCGAGGCACCGTTGCACGACCGGGTTCTGACTGAGGAGCACTTCGAATTTCGGGGAGAAACCCCGGACGGCGCGCCGAGACACAGCCACTCACGGGTGGCGGACGAGGGAGACGCCTGATGGAAGATCCGCGCTACCCGATTGGTCGCTTCACCTTTGAGGGCAAGGTGTCGCCCCAGTCTCGGGAGCGCTGGATCGGCGAGATTGCGGCCGCACCCGGCGCCCTGCGCGCTGCAGTTACCGAGCTCACACCCGCACAGCTGGACACGGCCTATCGGGATGGTGGCTGGACCGTGCGGCAAGTTGTACATCACCTGCCTGACAGCCACCTCAATGCCTATACTCGAATGAAGCTGGCGTTGACGGAGGACGAGCCGGTAATCAAGCCCTACGATGAGGCGCGCTGGGCGGAGCTGGCCGACGTACAAGCAACGCCGATAGAGACGTCGCTTACCCTGCTCGAGTGCCTGCACCGGCGCTGGGTCCTCTTGCTGCGCTCACTGGGACCGAAGGAGTTGAGCCGGCGTTTTCGGCACCCCGAGCACAACCGCAGCATTGGTCTGGACGAGATGCTCGCCATGTACGCCTGGCACGGCCGGCACCATGTCGCCCACATAACCTCGCTTCGCTCTCGAATGGGATGGGAGTAGCCACCAGCATGGAGAGTTGTTGCCCGTGAGCTCAGTTCTCATTCGTACCGCTGGCCTGCTGCTGCTCTCCAACATCTTCATGACGTTTGCCTGGTACGCCCACCTGCGAAACCTGGCGGACAAGCCCTGGTACCTGGCTGCGATCATCAGCTGGGGCATTGCGCTCTTCGAATATCTCCTGCAGGTGCCGGCGAATCGGATAGGCTACACGGCGCTGTCGTTGGCGCAACTCAAGATCATCCAGGAGGTCATTACCCTGCTCGTTTTCGCGCCCTTTGCAGTGATCTACATGAAGCAGCCGATCAAACTGGACTACCTCTGGGCCGCTTTGTGCCTGGTTGGCGCCGTGTATTTCGTGTTCCGCTCCCCTTGAGGCTGATCCATCCAGGATGGTCCTGGGCTTTCCTGACCGGACTGCTGGTGGCGCTGCCGGCCCAGGCCCAGAGCATCCGCGAACGGGCCCGGGACATGGGCATTCCGCTCGACGGCACTCCCGGACCCCTAAACGCGATCACCGATGTGCCCGGGGTGACCGTGGGGCACGCGACCTTGATCGAAGGCAGCGGTGCACTGCGGGTAGGCGTTGGACCGGTTCGCACCGGGGTGACCGCCGTATTTCCTCGGGGCAAAGGCGATTTGTCTCCGGTCTTTGCCGGCTGGTTCAGCCTCAACGGCAACGGAGAAATGACTGGTACGCCGTGGATAGAGGACTACGGCGTCATGCCGTATCCGGTCACCATCACCAATACGAACAGTGTGGGAACGGTGCGCGATGCGGTGATCGAGTGGGGCCGGACCCGGCTCACGGACGTGTTCAACTGCTGCCTGCCGGTAGTGGCAGAGACGTGGGACGGCGACCTGAACGACATCTATGGCTTTCACGTCAAGAAGCAGCATGTGTTTGCCGCGCTCGACTCAGCCAGGGCCGGGCCGGTGGCAGAAGGAAACGTCGGGGGCGGCACCGGGATGCAGTGCCTCGGATTCAAGGGAGGGATTGGAACGTCGAGCCGTCGGCTGCCGGGCAGAAGCGGCTTTACCCTTGGGGTGCTGGTGCAATGCAACTTTGGACTGCGGCGGCAGCTGCGCATAGCGGGAGTGCCAGTTGGTGAACAGATCTCGGGAAATCCATCCTGCTACGACACTGATGCTCCGCTCAGCGCGGAGCTTGCTCCCATGCGGTGTCCTGGACGCAGGAAGGTCTCTCGGGAGCACGGATCGATCATTGTGATCCTGGCGACGAATGCCCCACTGCTTCCGCATCAGCTGCGGCGACTGGCGCGGCGGGCCTCTCTGGGGATTGGGCGCATGGGCGGAATTTCCGGCGCCGGCTCGGGTGATCTGTTTTTGGCCTTTTCCACCGCGCGAATCAACCGCCCTGACAGTTCCGGCGTGGCCTCCGTGGGTATGCTCCAGGACGATAGAATCGATCCAGTGTACGAGGCCGCGGTGCAGGCCACCGAAGAGGCCATCATCAACGCGCTGCTGGCCGCCGAAACCATGACCGGCGCCGATAACCTCCGAGTGCCCGCTTTGCCGCACGATCAGCTCCGACAAATACTTCGCAAGTTTGGACGCCTGCCGAACTGAGTGGTTGCTGCAACCCTTCAAGGCTTTGCACCATCCCAACTTCCTGCGGCTATGGGGTGAAACCCCTGCCAGATTGGGATGTAGGGACTCACCATCAATTCGATGAATCGGGCCAGCGCGCTGGGGAAAGGAAACCTGCGGCGAAACTCCGACGCCGTCAGGCCCAACATGGCCCGCAGATGCCGGCCGAAGCTCTGGGGCGAGGAATACTCCAGCCGGTAGGACACATCGGCCACCGAGAGTCCCGCGGTTTCGAAAAGGTAGGAGGCATGGAGCAGCCGGATGGCCGCGAGATAATTCTTGGGCGATGGGAGACCGGCGCGAGCGAAGCGGGACATGAGTGTGCTGGGCCGGACAAAGAGCCGCTGCGCCAAGTGAGTGACCGTGGGAGTTTCC
>DATKJJ010000388.1:0-4553 GCA_035543695.1 Gemmatimonadales bacterium
GGAAACGCCTCGGCCCTCGCATGGACGCCGCTTTTCACGCGATGCCGAAACCCATGCCGATCCCTCGATCACCTCGCCAACCCAGAAGCTGGTGGAGACGGAGCACGTGGCACATTTACGTCAGCTGATCTCCCGGTTGCCCGAGCAGCAGCGGCGGGTGCTGGCTCTGTACTACTATGAGGAGCTGAATCTGCGCCAGGTCGGTGAGGTCCTGCAGGTGAGCGAGTCCCGGGTGTCTCAGATTCGAAGCCAGGCGCTCAAGCGGCTGCGGCAGGAGCTTGCTGGGGCCGGTTCGACGCGCTGACCGGAAAATCCTAGACTGAATCAGGGGCAAAAAAGGGGGCCGACGCTCGCACGAGCGTCGGCCCCCTTCCTGTTGCTGTGCTTACCTCTCGTTCTCTTCGGCGTCGGCGTCGAGGTCCTCAGTCCGGCCGACCCCCTGCTGGAACTTCCCTTTGATCTCCTGAGCCTTACCCTTGATTTGCTCGCCGGTATTTCCGGTGGCACCACCCACGGTGCCGCGGACTCTGCCTTCCACCTGCTTGGCTGCACCCTTGAGCTGATCCTTCAGGCCTTGCTTGCCCAGGTCTCTTTTCTCAGTCATGTCTTTCCCCCGTTGGGGTGATGTGAGAAGCGAGCCCAAGATCGGGAGGAACAGAGAGGCATGGCCGTGAGCAGGGTCACGGCAGAGATCACGCGGCTCCAGCCTCGGCCGGACGGGGGGTCGTTTCTGCGTAGTGACACGCCGCGAGGGTGCCGGCAACCGGCCGCAGCGGCGGCACCTCCGTGCGGCACCGCTCGTTCTTTGCCGGGTGAAAGCAGCGAGTGTGAAAGGGGCACCCCGATGGGGGATTGGAAGGGCTGGGCAGGTCTCCCCGAAGAACAATCCGGCTCCGGTCGGCGCCAGGTTCGGGTTCAGGCACTGCCGATAGCAGGGCCACCGTATACGGGTGACGCGGGTTGGACAGAAGCTGGTCGGTGGAGCCTTGCTCGACAATCCGGCCCAGGTACATCACGGCAATGCGGTGAGCAATCTGCCGCACAACGGCAAGGTCGTGGGCGATGAACAAATAGGAGAGTCCCCGCTGCTGCTGAAGATCCGAGAGCAGGTTGAGCACCTGAGCTTGCACCGAGACGTCGAGAGCGGATACCGGCTCATCGCACACCAGGAACGCCGGCTGCACTGCAAGCGCCCGCGCAATTCCGATGCGCTGTCGCTGGCCTCCGGAGAATTCATGGGGATAGCGGCGAGCGTATTCGGGGTCGAGACCCACCTCGCGCAGGAGGGCGCTGACCCGCTCCGGAATCTCCTTGCGGGGGGCGAGCCGGTGAATCTCGATCCCTTCGGCGACGGCGGCACCGATGGACATGCGCGGGTTCAGCGAGCTGTAAGGATCCTGAAAAATGATCTGCATCCGCCTCCTGAGGGCGCGGAGGGCGGCTCGGTCGAGCCCGAAAATATCGGCGCCCTCGAAGAGGGCGCTTCCGCTGGTGGGCTCCTGCAGCCGCAGGATCGTGCGCCCGACTGTCGACTTGCCGCAACCTGATTCTCCCACCAACGCCAGGGTCTCGCCCCGGCCAATCTCGAACGAGACCCCATCCACGGCGCGTACCGGCGGAGCTGCCCGTCCGAACAGACCGGCAGCCTGGTAGTACTTCTTCAGATCTCGTACCGAAAGCAGCGGAGGGCCGAGATCAACCATGTCGCTCAGCCAGCCAGCATCGCATCCGATGATCGGTGTCTACCGGAAGCAGGGGGGGCTCTTGCTCGCTCTTGTCGAAGGCCTTGGGGCAGCGGGGCCGGAAGCGGCAGCCGCTGGGCCATGCTGACGGCGCCGGCACATTCCCCCGTATCGGGGTGAGCCGGCGGAGTGGCCCGGTAATCCGGGGCACCGAGGCAAAGAGCCCCTGGGTGTAGGGGTGGGAAGGATTGGCGAAGAGTAGCTCGGTGGGTGCCTCCTCGATGATCTGGCCGGCGTACATCACCGCTACCCGGTCGGCTCGACCGGCCACGATGCCGAGATCGTGGGTAATCAGAAGGACGGCCATGCCTCTGCTGGTTCGGAGCCGGTCCAGCACCTCGAGAATTTGTGCCTGGACCGTGACGTCCAATGCGGTGGTAGGCTCGTCGGCCACGAGAATTTCCGGCTCGGCGGCAAGCGCAATCGCGATCATCACCCGCTGCCGCATTCCTCCGCTGAGCTGGTGGGGGTAGGCATTCAGCCGTTCGACCGGATCGGGAATTCCTACTTCCTGGAGCAGCTGCAGCGCGCGATCGCGAGCTTCGGCCCGTGAAATCTTGAAGTGCGCCAGAATTCCTTCGGTGATCTGATCCCCCACCCTGAACACCGGGTTGAGGCTGGTCATCGGATCCTGGAAAATCATGCCGATTCGCCGTCCCCGAATTCTTCGGAGCGCCTCTCCCCGCAATGCCAGCACGTCGGTGTCGGCCAGCCGAATCACGCTGCCGGGCTCGATCTGTCCCGGATTCGGAACCAATTGCAGGAGGGCGAGGCTGGTGAGACTCTTGCCGCAACCGGACTCGCCGACGAGGGCCAGGGTTTCGCCGCGATCCAGCCAGAAGCTCACACCGTCAACCGGGTACACCCGTCGGTGATCGGCCGGAAAGGACACCCGGAGGTTCTGCACGTCCAGTACGTGAGTCATGCGCTCCGAGGGTCGATGGTTTCCCGTAGCGCATCGCCGACCAGATTCGCTGAGAGTACCGTGATCACGATTGCAAGACCGGGAAAAATGCCCTCCCAGGGGGCGCTGACCAGCACTTCCTTCGAATCCAGAACCATGCTCCCCCAGGACGGCGTGGGCGGCTGGACCCCGAGTCCCAGGAACGACAGTCCCGCTTCCAGGAGAATCACGTCGCCAACGCCGAGCGTCGCTGCCACCAGCAGAGGTCCCATTGTGTTGGGGAGAAGATGCCGCAAGATAATGTGGCGCCGCCTCGCCCCGAGCGCCTCGGCAGCCCGGACGTAATTCTCTTCCCTGATACGAAGGACCTCGGCCCGGACCAACCTGCTGGTGGCGAACCACCCGGTGCCGCCGATCAGCACAATGAGAGCGGGCAGGGGCACACGCTCCATGGTGGCCAGCACCAGCAGCAGGATGAACAGCCGCGGGATGGCGAGTGCCCCGTCGACCAGCCGCATCAACCCCGCGTCCACCACGCCTCCCCAGTACCCCGATACCAGGCCCACAGCCGCTCCGATCGTCACCGAGAGCCCTACCGCCAGCAGAGCCACACTCAGCGATACCCTGGCTCCGGTCACGACTCGCGCGAGAACGTCGCGATTCAGCTGGTCGGTTCCAAAAGGATGACCAAGCCCCGGTGGGAGGCTTCCCGCCAGAATGTCGGGTTGGGCCAGCGGATCGGGTAGGAACCAGGGCCCGGCGATGGCGCTGAGAGTGATGACCAGGAGGAGAATTGCCCCGGCCCGTCCAGCAGGATTGCGCCAGGCTTCCCGAAGCACACTGTATGCAGGCCTCACGCCAGTCTTACGCGAGGATCCAGCAGGGCGTACGCAACGTCGGTAAGAAATCCGCCGAGCACAACCAGGCAGGCCACCAGCAGGGAAGCTCCCATCAAAACCGGATAGTCCCGTCCCCACACTGCGGTGGCTGCCAGCGAGCCAAGCCCGGGCCAGGCGAAGACTGCCTCAACGAACACCGACCCGGTCACCAGAATAGGGAGCCAGAGGCCGAACAGGGTAATCACGGGAAACAGCGCATTGCGCCATCCGTGCCGCCAGATGACTTCGCGCTCGGGCAATCCCTTGGCGCGCGCGGTCGTCATGAACGGCAGGTTGAGGACCTCGAGCATGGCGGCACGCTGGTACCGCATGGTTGCGGCGATGCTCACGACGCTGAGGGTCAGAGCCGGCAGCACCAGATGGCGCAGCACGTCGCCGGCTTTGACGCCGAAGCTGGCATCGAAGCTCAGGAGTGGATCCTGCATGCCGGCAGCAGGGAGGAGTCGCAGTTTGATGCCCACCAGCCAGGCGAGAACCAAACCCAGCCAGAACGAGGGGGTGGCGTACCCCAGCAAGGAGACGGCGGTAAGCCATCGATCCTCCCGCCGGTTGCGGCGCACCGCCTGCCTCACTCCAAGCCAGAGGCCGACGGTAAAGTTGAGAAGGAGAACACTGCCGCCCAGCAGCAGGGTTGCCGGCAGACGTTCGGCCAGCAGCGATGTTACCGGCCGGCCGTACTCGATGGAAACCCCCAGGTCGCCCTTTACCAGGCCGCTGATGAACCTGACGTACTGGGCGCCGAGCGGCTGATCTAGACCGTACCGCGCTCGCAAGGCTGCGAGCTCGACCGGAGTCAGCGGGCGTACCTCGCTGGTGCGTGAGAGCGGATCTCCCGGGGCCGCCCGCATCAGGAAGAAAAGCAGCGTCAGCGCAATCGCGAGCACCGCGACTGCCTGGAGTGCCCGGCGTAGCAGCCAGCCCCTCATCGGGAATCCGACCACTCCCACAGCCTCAGCCAGGACGAGGCCGGCATGATGCTCACGTTCTGGAACCGGCGCCTCACGGCAT
>DATKJJ010000389.1:0-6775 GCA_035543695.1 Gemmatimonadales bacterium
CAATGATGATGAGCGGAACGGCTCGGACCAGGGTGGCGGAGGTGAACGCATACCAGGAGCCGAACGCGCCATTGAACAGCGCCGCCAGCGCGGTTCCCGGATCGTAGCCGGCCAAATACAGACCTGTCGCCAGCAGGCCCAGGCCGATCGCCACCGCCGCCAGTGCCCACCATAGCCGTTTCACGTCAGCCGATTCACGTCGCCGGTTCCTGCAACATCATGCGGCCAATCTCATCCCGGGTGGCTGTCGCTGGAGCCTCCGACAAAACACCGCGACACACTACCACGGTGCGATGTGATAGCTGCAACACTTCATCCAGGTCGCTGGAGTACACCAAAACGGCTGCTCCGGCCTCCGCTGCTGCGCGGATTCGGGAGCGGATTGCGGCCGCAGCACTGATGTCCAGACCCCGGGTTGGATTTTCCGCCACCAGACCCGCGGGATTGCGCGACAGCTCTCGAGCTACGATGAGCTTCTGCTGATTTCCCCCACTCAACGATGCGGCAGGCGCAGCGGGCCCATTCGCGACGATTCCATACTGCCGGACCAGCTCGGATGTGCGAGCCCGTGCTGCTCGCCAATCGATGTATCCAGGTCGGATCCATGGGGCCTCGTGGTCCAGCCCCAGCGTGACATTCTCAGTAAGACTCAGCTCCGGAATCAGCCCCTCGGAGGTACGGTCTTCCGGGATGAACCCGATGGGTCCGGTTACCTCCAGCCTTCCCCGCAACGGAAGGATTCGGCCTGCAATGGCGCGCAGCAGCTCGCGTTGTCCGTTCCCCTCGACCGCGGCGATTCCGACGATCTCTCCTGCCTGAACCCTCAGCGATCCATGCCGAATGGCTATGCCGTAGCCGCTCTCTCGGGAGAGCTCCAGCGCCTCTATCCGGACCCGAACCTGGGCTGCTCCGGCAGGGGCGTGCGATCTCAGGCTGGCCGGCTCAGCGGTATCTGGCGCCGACCCAATCATGGCGCGCGCCAGCGAGCTCGCTGTTTCGTCGCTGATAGGTCCGGAGTGGGTCACGACACCCTGACGCAGCACCGTCACTCGATCGGCTATGCGGAGGGCCTCGTCCAATTTATGGGTGATCAGAACGACGGCGCTCCCAGCCTGCGCAAATCTCCGAACGACACCAAGTAACTCATCTGCCTCTGGTGGCGCCAACACCGCGGTGGGCTCATCCAGTAGCAGAATCTTCGCATCGACAGCCAGAGCTTTGACGATTTCCAGCCGTTGCTTCAACGCCACCGGAAGACGACCGGCACGCTGGTCCGGATCGAGAGGTAGTCCCAATTTTTCGCTCAGAGACTCAGCCTTCCGGCAGAGTTGCCCGGGAGGCCCTGCCCAACCCGCGGCCAGAGCGATGTTTTCAGCCACCGTTAAGGCCGGGATTGAAGTGAAGTGCTGATGCACCATGCCCAGACCGAGCTTTCGGGCCTGCCGGGGAGACCAGATGGTGCGATCGTTGCCGTCGGTTCGCACCAGTCCCGCATCCGGCAACAGCATACCGTAGGCGATGTGCATCAGGGTGGATTTGCCGGCCCCATTCTCACCCAGCAGGGCGTGCACCTCCCCGGACCCTAAAGAAAAATTGGCTCCACGGAGTGCCTCCACGGAGCCGAAACGCTTTCGAATTCCCACCAACTCGAGGAGAGGGACCACTGCCTCAGAGACCGGTAGGGTGATCGTGGAACTCCCAGTCGAGATCGAACTGCTCTCCCAAGTGGGAGGCCATCGCCTGAACACCCAGCGTCTCCGTCGCGTAGTGTCCGGCGTAGATGAGGTTCAGTCCCCATTCCATGGCATCGAAGTAGGTGTGGTGCGGGCCTTCGCCGGTAATAAACGTGTCGATCCCGGCATCTCGCGCCTGCGCCAGCATGTTTCCGGCGCCTCCGGTGATAATGCCGATTCGTGCGGGCTTTTCCGGACCTCCAGGGATCAGCGTGGCGCTGCCCTTCAGGGTATGAAGCACCCGGTCGAGCTCGAGCGCGAGCGCTTCCCTGGTGGGTAGACTGCTCGGCACCTCTCCCCAGACTCCCATGGATATGCCGCGATAGCTGCCGAACCATCCTTCCACCCGTATGCCCAGCCGCTCAGCCAGCACCGCGTTGTTTCCGACTTCAGGATGGACATCCAGAGGTATGTGAGCTGCGTAGAGCGGAATGTCGTGGGCCAGCAGAGTGGAGAGGCGACGATACCGCCGACCGCTGATCGGAACGTTGCCATCCCACAAAAGCCCGTGATGCACCAGGAGTAACGCCGGAGGCCTCGCGGGCTCGAGTGTCGCTACTACCCCCTCGATGGTGGCGAGCGACGCATCGACGGCGGCAACGATTCGCCCGATGTGGCCGCTGTTTTCTACCTGGAGCCCATTCACCGCATTGACTTCGTCGGGGATGTCTTTGATTCGAAGAAACTGATCGAGGTAGCCGGAGACCCTGGCGAGTTGCTGCGCTTCGGTCATGTGCCAATCCGGCTGAACGCCTTTGGAGCGAGGTGCCGGCTGAAGGCCTCCATACTTGCGGGCCGGGGCGCCGCGAGCAGGGTTCCCGAGGATATCGAATCAGCCGCCGCGGTCACTTGGGCCCGGAGTGGAGCTGAAACGACACTGTCCAACCGCGGGTCGGGCACGTACTTCACCACTCCACTCTTGAGGCCGAAGGCCTCCACGTGTGCCGTGAAATTGCCTTGCTTCACCTCGTTTGCGATCAGCCGGAACGCTCGGGGGAGATCGATGACAGCACTTCCGAGGACATGGCCGGGAGCGAGCCCGGCTTGGTCGGTGTTCGCCCCGAAAACATACACTCCGGGATGGGTCTTGACCGCTTGAAAGAGCCCCAGCGCCGCAGCATCCGCATTGTGGTGAAACACGTCGGCCCCTGCGCCCATGAGAGCAAGTGCCGCCTCTCGCCCCGCTGCAACGTCATCGAAGCTATTGAGATATACCACTCGGGACCGAATCTTCGGGTTTACCGACTTGGCGCCGTTAACCCAGCCTTGATAGGCCGCCTCAATTGGGGGAAGCTGGATTCCGCCGACAAAACCGAGCGTTCCGGTCTTGCTCACTCCAGCGGCGACCATGCCAGCCAAATAGCTGGCCTCCTCCAGTCGAAATATCAGGGGCGACACATTGAGTCGGGCTCTCCGGCCCGATGTCACTACAAATACCGTATTCGGATAGGAAGCGGAAACTCGCTCGGCGAGGTCCTGGAACTCAAACCCGTGGGCAAAGACCAAGGCATAGCCCTGGGCCGCGTAGCTGCGGAGCGCCTCGCTCTGCTCGGCGGGAGAACGAGCCTCGATGTGACTGATCTGGACCCCAAGCGAATCATGGATTTCCTGGAGTCCGGCGTAAGCACCGGAGTTCCAGGCCGCATCAGTCACCGAGCCAGGTGTGACCAGTCCCACCCGAAAACCGCGGGCATGATGGGTCGAGCACGCAGCCATCAGTATAGCGACAGCATAACACCACGGACTCGACATTCCATTTTTTAGCGGGATTGATGCGGGGAATTGCACCCTAGAGGGCGAGGAGGTAGACCTCAAGATTTTACTATCCACACACTTAGGTGAATTATCAACTATTTGTGGGAAGTCCCTACTGCGTGCCCTTCTGTTTTGGAGTCCATTTTCACTTCGCCGCTCACTCTGGCGCCTTCTATTATAGAGATCCGCGGCGTCAGAATATCGCCAGCCACCATGGCGCTGGCTTGGAGCTCCACCCTTTCCCGGGCATGAATGGCACCACTTACCTGACCAGCTATGACGGCTTCCTGGGTATGCAGGTCTCCCTCGATCACCGCCCCTGAGGCAACCAGTACCTGAGACCCCACTCGAACTGTTCCTTTGACGCGGCCCTCGATCCGCACGACCCCGTCTGTCTCAAGGTCGCCGATAACTGTCATGTCGCTGGCGATTATCGAAAAGGGTATCTGATCGGTTTTTCGGCGCTTGAGTTCGTTGCCCTGATCGTCTCGCGCGGGGCTGGAGAAGAGGCCCATCAGCGTCCCTCCTTTACCATAGTCAAGGGGTCCAGAGATACCCCGTGCTGCCTGATTTCAAAGTGAAGATGAGGAGCGGTTGAGCGTCCGCTGTTTCCGCTCAGGCCTACGACCTCTCCCGCCGCCACCGTGTCTCCAACTGTCACTATGATGCGCGAGAGATGGCCGTACATTGTCTGGTATTCATCCGGGTGATCCAGCAACACGAACAGCCCGTATTCCGGATCCTGGCCGGCTTCTCGGACCGTGGCCCCGCCCGAAGCCCGGACCAGGTTCCCCACGGCGACTGCTATGTCGATCCCGGGATGCGCCTCGTTTCGCCCGGTAGCCTTCACTTGCCCCCGAGTGATGTAGCCCGACTCATCCAGCGGCCATTGCCGAGGAGCGGTGGGGCCAGCAGTCAGGTCAACGCTCGACGCGAATCGAGCTCTGATGGGTGGGGCAACCGGCAGCTGTGAGGCCTTGGCTACCGGATCTCGAACGATCTCGCCACCCATCATCTGCCGCACCTGTGCGTACCGTGACTCAGCACTGTCGAGGGCAGCCGAGAGTTCCCGTACCCTGGTATTCTCGGCATGAAGCCTCGCTAACTCGCGCTGCATTCCGGGCACCCGAGCGGCCGCTCCAACGAGCGGGCCATATAGTGCGGCGACCAAGACGAGGAGTAGCGCAATCAGACCCAGAGTCCACGATCCAAGTCGCAGTCCCCAAATCGGGATTCTATAGGTGCGAGTTTTCGTTGTGCCGTCCCGCTGGACTACTATGGTGACTGCACGCGAGCGCTTCCGCTTCTTCATCCCGCGAACGGCTCACCCAGGATCAGCTCCAGCACCCTCGCCAGATCATCGTTTGAGTAATAACTGATGCTGATGAACCCCCGGCCCTTCCGGCGAGTAGTCACGCGAACATCCGTTCCCAGGCGCTTCCGGAGGGAGTCCTCAATTCGGCGAACATCCGCAGTTTGCGGCGTAGACTTCGACCGGGGTCGTGATACTGTCGACTCGCTGTCGCCGCGTGGTGCCGCTGGACGTACTCGAGCCTCCAGCTCTCGAACCGACCAGTCTCCCTCTACAGCCTCCAGGGCCATCCGCACCAGTTTCTCCTGATCGGAAATCGTCAGCAGAGCTCGAGCGTGGCCCTCCGTCAACTTGGACTGATGTACCAGCTGCTTGACTTCTTCCGGCAATTTTAGAAGCCGAAGCAGATTGGCAATCGTCGACCGATCTCGGCCCACCATGCGGGCAATTTCGGCTTGGGGAAGCTGAAACTCCTCACTGAGGCGTTGGTAGCCGGCCGCCTCATCCATCGCGCTCAGGTTGTCACGCTGCAAATTTTCGATCAGTGCCAAGGTCAGGAGAGTCGGATCGTCGACCTCCTTCACAACGGCTGGGATCTTGGGCCATCCGAGCCGCTGAACCGCTCGCCACCGACGTTCTCCCGCGATGAGCTCGTACTTCCCGTTCCGAGGACGTACTACCACAGGCTGGAGCAGGCCGGACGCCTCAATGGATGCGGTCAGCTCCACCAGCTCGGCCTCATTCATTTGCGTTCGCGGCTGGAAGGGGTTCGGCTGAACGCTCCCGACAGGTAGCTCACGAAGAGCACCTGTGGCTTGCGCTTGCTCTCGGGATACGGAGCCGAGCAGCGCCTCCAGTCCACGACCCAGTCTCTTGGTTTCAGTCATGAGTAGTCACCTCGGGCATTTGGTGCGGTGCCTGCTCTGGCAAGTGGTGAACATGCTCGGCTACGGGCCCTGGCTCAGGCTCGGCGCCCCTTTCTGCAGGGCTGGATCCGGGCTGGTCAGCTGGGGCAGCTGCAACTCCATTAGTGGCGCAAAGTGGCTCGATAGTGGCTTCTGAGTGTTCAAGGCGGCGTAAGAGTTCCTCAGCTACGCCCAAGTAGCTCTTGGCCCCAACCGATTGTGGGTCGTACAGCAGTATTGGCTTCCCAAAACTGGGAGCTTCTGCCAGCCGCACGTTCCTGGGGATCGGCGTGCTAAACACTTTAGCCCCAAAATATTCCTTCGCGTCCTCTGCTACCTGGCGGCACAGATTGAGACGAGCGTCGTACATTGTTAAAAGCACACCGTTTATGGCCAAACCTGGGTTGAAGTTCTGCTGGACTAATCTGACGGTGTTGAGGAGCTGGGATATACCCTCGAGTCCGTAGTACTCGCATTGAATGGGGATGACGACTCCGTTAACCGCTGTGAGGACGTTCAGTGTTAGGAGTCCAAGGGACGGCGGGCAGTCAACGATGATGTAGTCGTAGTCTTCCTGTAGATCATCCAGGGTCTTCCGGAGGATCGTCTCTCGCCCCTCACGCTCCACCAACTGGAGTTCTGCCCCCACGAGATCCTGTGTCGCCGGAAGCACCGAGAGAAACGGTAGAGCCGATATGGGGAGCACCGAGGCTCTTGGTGGTTGCCCCTCCACCAGGGACTCATAAAGTGACAACTCGACGGTCTCCTTAGCGATGCCCACCCCGCTGGTTGCATTACCTTGGGGGTCTGCGTCCAAAAGGAGAGTACGGCGTTGAGCGAGGGCTAGAGCCGCAGCAAGATTCACAGCGGTCGTGGTTTTGCCCACTCCGCCTTTTTGATTCGCAATCGCGATGACCTGAGCCATGTGAGCCGAAGCCTGAATTTGGGAAAGAACGTGGCTTCCGAACTGTACGGGCTGGGTACTGCGCCAGGGGGGACCGCATCTGCGGTCGCACGAATATAGGAGTTTGTAGTTGGAGGGCAATCATCAGAGATACGACAAGAACGAA
>DATKJJ010000390.1:0-2955 GCA_035543695.1 Gemmatimonadales bacterium
AGCAGCGGAAGCCACCGCCCGGGCGGATCTCATGGAGGCCCGGGCGAGCCTGGCCACCGCGGCGCGCGATGCAAAGCGGCTGCGGGACATCCGGACCCAGGACTCCAAGGCCGTGGCCGAGCAGGATTTCGACGCGGCGCAGGGAAGAGAATCGGAGGCCCAGGCGAGAGTGCAGGCGGCGGAGGCGCGGATCGGGTCCGCCCGGGCCGCGGCGGGTTTCGCCCGGGCCAACCTGGAGAACACGGTCATCCGGGCGCCGTTCAGCGGCACCGTTCTCAGGAAGGAGGCCGAGGTAGGTGAGGTGGTAGCGCCGTCGGTGGGAGGAGGACTGACTCGCGGAGCGGTGGTGACGATGGCCGACCTGACCACGCTCGAGGTCGAGGTGGATGTCAACGAGGCTTACATCGCCCGGGTGACTGGTGGGCAGCCGGCCAAGATCACCCTGGACGCCTACCCCGACACGTCCTTTCGCGGCCGGGTGCGCCAGGTGGTGCCCACGGCCGACCGGCAGCGCGCCACGGTGCAGGTCAAGGTGGCGATCGTGGAGCGGGATCCCCGGATCCTTCCGGAAATGGGTGCGCGGGTGGATTTTCTCGATACCACTCACGTCGCCGGCGGAGCCGCACCGAGCGGGCCACCCCGATTCCGGGTGCCCGCAGCAGCGGTGCGCGAGCTCAACGGCCAAAGCGTGGTCTGGCTGGTGCGGAATGGCCGGCTCGAGTCGCGGCAGGTGGACGCGGGGCCGGTGAGTGGAGGATTCAGGGAAGTCCGCTCCGGCCTCTCGGGCGGCGAGCTATTGCTCACGGGTGGGGTGGATGAGCCCAAGGCGGGCATGCGGGTGAAGGCGGGAAAATAAAACATTCACCACAAAGGCACTAAGGGCACAAAGGCATCGCTCACCGACAGGATCGGCAATCGCTGTGGCAGTCATTGACAAGTTGTTGTGGGTTTGTGGTGATTAGCAGCTGTGCATTGTGGTGAACTAACGGAGAGATCTCAATGGCCCTAGTAGAAATCCGAAATGTTTACAAGATCTTCCAGCGCGACTCCGAGAAGATCGAGATCTTCACCGGCCTCACGCTCGATATCGCCGAGGGATCGTTTACCGCGCTGATGGGCCCGTCGGGGTCGGGCAAGTCCACCCTGCTCAACCTGCTCGCCGGACTGGATAAGCCCACCAGCGGCAGCATCCGGGTGGCCGGAGCGGAGGTGAGCGCGATGACTCCGGGCCAGCTGGCCGACTGGCGGGCGGAAAACATCGGGTTCGTGTTCCAGAACCTGAACCTGCTGCCGGTGCTCACCGCCTATCAGAACGTGGAGCTTCCACTGCTGCTCACCCGGCTCTCCAAGAAGGAGCGCGACGAGCGGGTGAAGCTCGCTCTCGGCGTGGTTGGGCTGGACGACCGGCTGAAGCACTATCCCCGGCAACTCTCCGGCGGTCAGGAGCAGCGGGTCGCGATCGCGCGGGCGATCGTGGCCGATCCGACGCTGGTCCTGTTGGACGAACCCACCGGACAGCTCGACGCCAAGAGCTCGCAGGACGTGCTCGGCCTGCTGGAACGTCTCAACGACGAGTTCAAGAAAACCATCATCATGGTCACCCACGACGCGCACGCCGCCGAGCGGGCCAAGACGGTGCTGCACCTGGAGAAGGGTGCCCTGATCGAGCGGGAGGCGGCGATCTCGTGAAGTTTTTCCCTCTGGTGCTGGCCAATCTCGGCCGGCACAAGCGGCGGGTCTTCCTCACCATCAGTAGCGTGGCGTTGGCGCTCTTCCTCTTCGCCTCGCTCCGAACCGTGGTCACCACGCTGGCCCGCTCGGCCCAGTTCGGCAGCGCCCGTCGGCTGATCGTTCAGAACGCCACCGGCCTGGTCTTCCCGCTGCCGCTGGCCTACGGCAACCGGCTCAAGGCCGACAAAGGTATTACCCAGGTGAGCTGGGCCAACTGGTTCGGCGGCCGCTACGGCGACGGCAAGCGTTTCTTCGCCCAGTTTGCCATCGATCCCACATCGTATCTCTCGATGTATCCCGAGATCAGCGTGCCGGAGGACCAGAAGCAGGCGTTCATCCGGGAGCGCTCCTCCGCCATGATCGGCCGCCGGCTACTCGATGTGTTCGGCTGGAAGCTGGGACAGAACGTCACCATCCAGGGGACCATCTTTCCGGGCGAGTGGACCTTCACCATCCGGGCTGTCTATACCCCGACCGACCCGGTGATCAACGACGACGTGCTCTTCTTCCATCACGATTATCTGGAGGAGAAGATCGGCCGCCCGGGCATCGCCGGCTGGTACGTGGTGGAGATCAGCGATCCGAACAATGCCGCGGGTATGGCGAAGATGGTGGACGACCAGTTCCGGAACTCGAACGCCCCGACCAAGACCGGTACCGAGCAGGCGTTCAACGCGAGCTTCGCCACCATGTGGGGCAACGTGAGCCTCCTGATGGGCACCATCGGTATGGCGGTGGTGTTCGCAATTCTCCTGGTGACGGCCAACGCCATGATGATGAACGCGCGGGAGCGCACCAAGGAAGTGGCGGTGCTCAAGACCATCGGCTTCGGCAACGGGCGACTGTTCAGCATGGTGATGCTGGAGGCCGGGATCATCACGGTGATCGGCGCGATCATCGGCCTGGGCGGGGCCAAGCTGCTCTACAAGACCACCAACTTCAACGCCGCCGGATTTCTGCCGGGCTTCGACGTCACCACCGATACGCTGCTCATGGGTGCGGCGATCGCACTGCTCCTGATGCTGGCGAGCGGCTTGGTCCCGGCCATCCGGGCCGCCCGGCTCCCGGTGGTACAGGCGCTCCGAACCGTCGAATGAAGATCCCGCTGGAGTACAACGCGCGGAGTCTGTTGCAGCGACCGGTCTCCACTCTGCTCACCGCCCTGGGCATCGCCCTCGTGGTTGCGGTATTCATCGGGATGCTCGCGCTGGCGAATGGATTCCG
>DATKJJ010000391.1:0-13399 GCA_035543695.1 Gemmatimonadales bacterium
GGTCTCGGACTTGAACCCGTGGCCCCGGCGCTCGAGCGTCTTCCGGATGGCGGCCGAGTTCTCGATGATGCCGTTGTGAATCACGGCGATCCGGCCCGACTGGTCGGTATGCGGGTGCGCGTTCGGCGTGGTCGGCGCGCCATGGGTGGCCCAGCGGGTGTGGCCGATGCCGACGGTCCCCATCGGCATGCCGGCTTCGAGCTCCTGCTCCAGCACCGAGAGCTTGCCCGCCGCCTTCTTGATATCGAGGCCGCCGCCGTTCACCACGGCGATCCCGGATGAGTCGTAGCCGCGGTACTCGAGCCGGCGCAGCCCCTCGATGAGCAGATCAGCCGCCTGCCGGGGTCCTATATAGCCTACGATACCGCACATCGCGCCATGTTCCTCACTTCAGGAGTTCCCGCCCGGCCGCCACCAGTGCTTCCGCTTCCGCTTGCGTGGGTGCCTCGGCGATCAGTCGGACGATTGGCTCGGTGCCGGAAGGCCGGATATGGAGCCAGCGATCCGCCCAGGAGAGCCGGAGTCCGTCCCGGTCGTCGGTGGCGGCATCGGCAAAGCGCCTCCGCAGCCGCTCGTACAGCGGACCCAGCTGCGACGACCTGGGACCCTTGGCCTTCACGATGGTGTAGCGGGGCGACGACTCCACCAGCTGAGATACCGTTACCCCAGATGTGGCAAGGAGATGCAAGATCAAGGCCACCCCCAGCGGTGCATCGCGTCCGATGTGCAGAGCAGGGTACATCACCCCGCCGTTCCCCTCGCCGCCGATCACCGCGCCGCGCTCTCGTATCGCCCGGGCGACGTTGGCCTCGCCGACCGGCGCGCGCTCCAGGGTGGCCCCGACTGCGCGTGCCGCATCCTCAACCACCAAGCTGGTCGAAAGGTTCGCGACCACGGTCGGCGGCGCAGCGGGTTTGCCGCGTCCGTCCAACACCGCGCGAACCGCGAACGCCAGCGTGTAGTCCTCGCCGATCGCCCTGCCGTTCCCATCCACGACCGCCAGGCGGTCCACGTCGGGGTCCACGGCGAAACCGAGGTCGGCGCCGCTCTCCCGGACCAGCCGGCCGAGGTCGCCGAGATTCTCCGGCACCGGCTCGGGCGCCCGCGGAAAGCGCCCGTCGGGCTCCAGGTTGATGCCGCTCACCCGGCAGCCGAGCCGCTCGAGCAGGGGCAGCATGGCGACCGCGCCCGCGCCTCGAACGCAGTCGAGCGCAACATGGAAGCGCCGGCCGCGTATGGCGGCGACGTCGATCACCGGGAGGCCGAGGACGGCGTCGAGGTGCCGGGACACGGCCTCCGGGTCCTCCCGCAGCTCCCCGATCCCGTCCCACCCCGCTCGCTCGGGCCCCTGCTCCGCGAGCGCTCGCACCCGCTCGCCCGCCGCCGCGTCGAGAAAGATCCCGTCCGGGCCAACGAACTTGAGCGCGTTCCACTCGATAGGGTTGTGACTCGCCGTCAGGATGAGGCCGGCGCCGGCGTGGTGGTGCTCCACCGCGAGCTGCACCGTCGGCGTCGGAACGACGCCGAGGTCCACGACGTCCACCCCCACGGACATGAGACCTGCCGCCGCGGCGTGGGCGAACATCGGCCCGCTGGTCCTCGCGTCACGGCCGAGCACGACGGCAGGGCGGCTCCCGCCGGTCCCCCCCGACCGGGCCCAGGCGCCGAGAGCCGCGGCATGACGCGCCACCAGCTCCGGCGTAAGGTCGGTCCCCACGTGTCCCCGCATCCCGGAGACGCTGATCATGAGGGTGTCGGACATGATGCGAGTGCCGCTCAGCGGCCGATGGGGAGCGCGGTGACGTCGCGAAACGCGGTGGTGAACGCGTCCACGACCTCGGGATCGAAGTGCGTGCCCGCGCAGCGGTGCAGCTCGTCGAAGGCCTCGGTCGGGGTCCGAGGGAGCCTGTACGCGCGGCTCGTGGTCATCGCATCGAAGGCATCCACCACCGCGACGATACGGGCCTCCCGCGGGATCCGGTCGCCACTGAGACCGTCGGGAAAACCGCACCCGTCCAGCCGCTCGTGATGGGAGCGTACGATGCGGAGCACCATGGGTGACTCGTTCAGGAAGGGCGACAGGATCTTCTCCCCGAGGGCGGTGTGCTCCTTGACGTGCTCGAACTCCGCGGGCGTGAGCGCGCCCGGCTTGTTCAGGATGGCCTCGCGGGTGCCGATCTTACCGATGTCGTGCAGCTCCGCGCCGAGTCGGATGTACTCGAGGAGCTCGCCCACGTAGCCGAGGTGCACCGCGGTCTTCTGGGCGTATCGGGCCACCCGCGACGAGTGCCCGCTGGTGTATGCGTCCTTGGCCTCGAGGGCGTGCACCAGCGTCTGCACGCCGTTGATCAGCGATTCCTTGTTCCGGCGGTCCAGCTCCCGGACCCGGCCCTCGAGGTTCTTCTGGTAGAACCGGTTCTGGAGCACGAGCTGGCGCTTCTCCAGCGCCTTGTCCACCCGCGCCCGAACTTCCTCCATGACCACCGGCTTCGAGATGTAATCCAACGCCCCGATCTGCAGGCACTCGACCGCCGTGGTCACGTCGGCCACGCCGGTGAGCATGATGACGGCCATGTCGGGATACCGCCGGAGGGCTTCCCGCAGGAAGGTGACCCCGTCCATCTCCGCCATGTGCACGTCGGAGATGCAAAGCGGGATCTCGCCCTCGCGCTCGAGAATGGCGAGAGCCTCCGCGCCGGAGCCCGCTTCGATGGTCGCGAGGCCGTGGCCCTGGATGACCCGAGTCAGCGCATGGCGCACCGTCCCGTCATCGTCCACGACCAGACAGCGGGCGGTCCCTCCCGCGCTTCCGGGTTGATTCACGCCGGGAAAGTAAGGCGTCCTCCACGGCGCTTCAACCGAGCGGAACGCCTTGCCGCCCCCCCGCGCTGGCCGTTACGCTTCTGCTCTTCCTCCTTCGGCCGGCCTTCCATGACCCGGATTCTCCCCGACGACGACCAGCATGGCTTCGCGACCCGCGCGGTGCACGCCGGGCAGGTGGTCGATCCCCTGGCCGGCGCGGTGATGACGCCTATCTACCAGACCTCCACCTACGTGCAGGAGGGACTCGGCCGCCACCGCGGCTACGAGTACGCGCGGACTCAGAATCCCACCCGCGAGGCCCTCGAGCGCAACGTGGCCAGCCTCGAAGGCGCTACCCACGGCTTTGCCTTCGGCTCGGGATTGGCCGCGCTCGATGCGGTGCTCAAGCTCTTCAAGACCGGCGATCACCTCGTCTGCGGCGAGAACGTATATGGCGGCAGTCATCGGCTCATGGAGCGGATCTATGGCAACCTGGGCTTGCGGGTGAGCTTCGTAGACATGCGCGACGTCGGGAATATCGAGCGCGCCCTCACCCCGGCGACGCGGATGGTTTACTGCGAGACTCCAACCAATCCGATGATGAACCTCACCGATCTGGCCGCGGTGGGAGACCTGACCCAGGCCCATGGCTATCTCTACGTGGTGGACAACACCTTCGCCACACCGTTCTTCCAGCGGCCCCTGGAGCACGGCGCCGACATTGTCCTGCACTCGACTACGAAATACCTGAACGGTCACAGCGACATGGTGGGGGGGCTACTGCTCACCTCGAGGGACGACGTAGCCGAGCGGCTGGCGTTCATCCAGAATGCGGCTGGGGCCATCCCGGGACCCATGGACTGCTGGCTGGCGCTTCGGGGGATAAAGACCCTGCCGCTCCGAATGCGTCAGCACGATGCCAATGGACGCCGAGTCGCGGAGTGGCTGACCCGGCAGTCCATGGTCAGCAAGGTCTACTACCCGGGCCTGCCCTCGCATCCGCAACACGAGATCGCCTGCCGGCAAATGAACGGCTTCGGCGGGATGGTGTCGCTCGATCTGGGCGATCCCGCCCGAGCGCGTCGCTTCGTGGAAAGCACCCGGATCTTCGTGCTGGCCGAGTCGCTCGGAGGGGTCGAGAGTCTGGTGGGCCATCCCGCCTCGATGACGCACGCTTCGGTACCACCGGCCATGCGACAGTCGATGGGCCTCACCGACAGCCTGGTCCGGCTGAGCTGCGGAATTGAAGACGTGGACGATCTTCTGGCAGATCTGGATCAGGCCCTGAGGAAGTGCGCCTGAGATGAATTCCAGCGTTCCCGCCCCTCGCCCCCGGCAGCGTTTCCCCGAAATCGCGGCAATCACCTGGGAGCACCCGGCCGACCGGGCAGCGCTGCAGACGCTGCGAGCCATACCAGGAGTGGACGAGATCATTCGGCGGGTGATTGCGCTGCTGGGCGGCGAACGCGGAATTCGCCTGCTGTTTCAGGGCAACGCGGTGCGGGTGGGACCTCACCAGTTTCCCAAGCTCTGGCATCTGCATACGGAAGTCACCACCACCTTCGACTGGAGCACGGTCCCGGAGCTCTATCTCACCCAAACTCCGTTCTTCAATGCGGGGGCCTACGGCATCGATTCGCCTTTCATCGTGGTGCACTCGGCGGCGGTAGAGCTGCTCGACGATGACGAGCTTCGGGTCCTCCTGTCGCATGAGCTCGGCCACGTCATGAGCGGCCACGCCCTGTATCGGACCATCGCGGCCATTCTTGCGCTGGTGAGCCTTGGGGTCCTGCCGGTGCTGGCCGAGCTGGTGGTGCTGCCGGTTCGGCTGGCCTTTCTCGAGTGGTCGAGAAAGTCCGAGCTCTCGGCCGACCGCGCCGGTCTGCTCGGCGCTCAGGACATTGTGGCAGCGCAGCGGCTGGACATGAAGATGGCCGGTGGCGGCCGGGGCGATGCATTTGCGGGCCAGCTCAATGTGGATGCCTTCATGCAGCAGGCCCATGAGTACGCCGCCGCCGGCGAGGGGCTCGACGTGGTGTACAAGATTCTCAGTACCCTCGCGCTCACTCACCCGATGCATACGGTCCGCGCGGCCGAGCTGCAGCGCTGGGTTGGCACCGGGGACTACGACCGAATCTTGCGGGGAGAATACGTGCGCCGCGGCACCGAATCGAGTGAGCGCCCGCTTCGAGATGATGTGGCAGCGGCCGGCAGCTACTACGCCTCCGAAGCCCGGGAGCTGGCTGGGCAGCTGGCCGATGTCGCCAAGCGCGCCGCCGACCGCGCGCGCGAGGCATTCCGGAACGCACAGAAACCGTGAGACTGCTGGTTGTCGGTGGGGGAGGCCGGGAGCACGCTTTGTGTTGGGCGCTTCGCCGGGAAGATCCCCGCGCCGAGCTCTACTGCGCTCCGGGAAACCCCGGAACCGGGGAGCTGGCCCACAACCTCGACATTGCGGCCGACGATCTGGATCGTCTGGCCGACGCCGCAGACATGTACGGCATCGACCTCACCGTGGTGGGGCCCGAGCTTCCGTTGGCCGGCGGTCTGGCCGACCGGCTCCGAGCCGAGGGCCGCGCGGTGTTCGGGCCCAACGCCGCGGCGGCCCAGATCGAAGCCTCCAAGGCCTTCGCCAAGGAGGTCATGGCGTCGGCGGGGGTACGAACGGCGGCCAGCCGGTCGTTCGCCGATCTGAAGGCCGCCCTGGCGTTCGTAGATGCCCACCCAGAGCCCCTGGTGGTCAAAGCCTCCGGTCTCGCGGCAGGAAAAGGTGCAATTGTTTGCACCACCCGGAAGGAGGCTGCCCAAGCCGTCCGGGCCATGCTCGAGCGGGGCGACTTTGGCAGTGCCGGCAGCACCGTGGTGATCGAGGCCTACCTGGAAGGCGAAGAGATCTCGGTTATGGCCATCACCAATGGTCGAGAGCTCGAGCTGTTGCCGGTCGCTCAGGATCACAAGCGGCTGCTGGAAGGAGACCGGGGCCCCAACACCGGTGGGATGGGCGCCTATAGTCCGGTGGCCGTGGCGGGGCCGGCGCTGTTGGAGCGGGTGAAGCGTGATGTGCTGCTGCCAACGCTGGAACAGCTGCAGCGGACGCGGACGCCGTTTGCCGGCGTGCTCTACGCCGGACTGATGATCGATGGTGCCGGCACCCCCTGGGTGGTGGAGTTCAACTGCCGGTTGGGCGATCCGGAGGCTCAGGTGGTGCTGCCTCTGGTAGCTCGAGGACTGATCGATTGCCTGTCTCGCGTCGCCCGGGGCGAGGCGCCCACGCGAATCGATTCCAGCCGAGGTGCGGCGGTAACCACCGTTCTGGCCTCGAGAGGATACCCTGACACACCGGAGAAGGGCGCGCCGATCCAACTGCCCGAGGATCTCCCCCAAGGCGTGACAATTTTCCAGGGTGGAACCTGTCGGGGCTCCGATAATGTCCTCCGGGTCAATGGCGGGCGGGTGCTCACCGTTACCGGCGTCGCGGGTGGCTTTCCCGAAGCGCAACAGCTGAGCAGCCGCACAGCGGAGGCGGTTCAGTTCGAAGGGAAGACCTTTCGACGGGACATTGGCTGGCGGGAGGCGTCGCGACAGCTGGCGCATTCGTCCCGAGGCTCGTCCTCGTAGCGGCACTACATCGGAATGCCTGAGCTCCCCGAAGTCGAAACCATCGTTCGAGATCTTCAGCCACTCGTGATTGGGCGGCGTATCGTGCGCGCCAGCCTGAGCCACGATGATGTGCTTCGGGGAGTCACCAGGAGACAGCTCACCCGCCGCCTGGCCGGCAAGACCATTCGGGATGTGGCTCGGCGCGCAAAACACGCGGTGTTCGACCTGGGCTCCGAACGGCTGGTGATCCAGCCCGGAATGACCGGCTCGCTCACGGTACATCGGAAACGCCTGACGCCGGCGGAGAGCCGCTATGCCGTGCTGCGGGCCGAGCTCGACCGGGGCGGCGAGCTGGTCTACACCGATGTCCGCCGGCTGGGCACCATTCTGCTGCTGAACGAAAAGCAGTGGGAGCTCTACGATCAGGGGCTCGGCCCCGAGCCTCTGGACCCGGCGTTCTCTGTCGAGCAGCTCGGGAGCGCGCTGGGCCGGAGCCGCCAGGCGGTGAAGAAGGTGCTGATGGACCAGCGCCACCTCGCGGGCGTAGGAAACATCTATGCCAACGAAGCGCTGTTTGCGGCAGGAATCGATCCGTCCAAGCCGGCCAACCGGCTCGACGCCGCGGACCACCGGCGCCTGCACACCGAGCTTCGCCGGATCCTGAGCTCGGCCATTCGATCCAACGGGACAACCTTTCGCGACTACCGCACGGGTACCGGTGAGCCGGGCAACTTCCAGCTCGAGCTTTTGGTATATGGCCGGGAGGGCGAGCCCTGCCGCCGCTGCGGCACCCGGCTGACCGGAACTCACGCGATCGACGCCCGAATTTCGGTCTTTTGTCACCACTGCCAATCGTGAGTCGGTCGAAACATCAGCGGCTGGTTCCCCTCCCCTCTACCGATCTCGGACAGCTGCTCTCGCGGGTGCGCGCAGTCGCGGAGAACCGGCCCGGCGTCTATCAGATGGTGGACGCCACCGGCCGCGTGCTCTACGTCGGCAAAGCCAAGCGGCTGCGCACCCGGTTGCTCACCTATTTCCGAGCCAGTTACCCCGACGACAAGGCGGCCCGAATCCTCTACGCCGCAAGTGAGATCCGCTGGGACTACGTGCCCAGCGAATTCGCCGCGTTTCTCGGAGAGCTGCGCCAGATCCGGAAGCTGCGTCCCTATTTCAATCACAAGGGAAACCGGACCCGCCGCGCGGCCTTGATCAAGATCGCGGGCGGGCCGGCGCCCCGGATTTACGGCGGCGGCAGCATAGCCCGGGAGGACATCCGCTGCTACGGGCCGTTCCAATCCATGGCGAGAATGGCCGAGGCGGTGAGGACGCTCAACGATCTCCTGGGGCTCCGCGATTGCTCCAGCTCCACGCCGGTGGTCTTTGCGGGCCAGGGCGATCTCTTCGAGCAGCCGAGGCAGGCGGCATGCATGCGGCACGAGCTGGGCTTCTGCACCGGACCCTGTGCCGGTCTGGTTGAGGAACGGGAGTACCGTCGGCGGGTGGATACCGCGGTGGCATTTCTGGAGGGCCGCACCATCCAGCCAATCGATCGCGTGATCTCCGCCATGCAACAGGCATCAGAGAACGCGCAATTCGAAGTCGCGGTGCGGTGGCGGGAAAAGTTCGAGCAGCTCGAATGGCTCCTGGCGGCAACGAGCCGGGCCCGAAGCGCCATCGATCTGCTCACCTTCGTTTACCGGGACCCCGGCGACTTTGGGGACGACCGGGTTTATGTCCTGCGCCGCGGAGTCGTACGGGCCTCCTTCCCCTACCCCTCGACGCCAATCGAGCATGAAGCCTTCCGCGGCGTGGTGGCGGAAGAAGCCCGACAGCCGGATCGCGCGTCCGGTCCGCTGCCGCTGGATGCGGTGGATGAGGTGCTGCTGATGATGGCCTGGTTCCGGGCTCACCCCGACGCGCTCCGGCGCACGAGTCCGTATGAGCAGTGGATGTAATCACTGCCGCGGCCAGCCCCTGCAGTTGAGGTTATTCGGCTGAGTCGTTCAGCGGGACGATTCGGCCCCGGGGAGGAATTCCCGGCTCCAGCTCCAGAATGCCGACCGAGGGTGCCAGCTTGAATCTCCTCGGGCCCGCACTGCCGGGATTCATCACCGTAACCACCACGTCCACCACGGTGAGCAGCGGACTGTGGGTATGGCCGTAGACGATGATCTGCGCTTCGGGAAAGGCGGCGTTGAGGTTCTCCGGTGTGGGCGATCCGAGCTGATCTCCATGGGTCACGACGATGTCGAATCCGTCCAGTTCAACTGTCGCCGCCCGAGGCAGCTGCCGGCGCACATCGCCACCGTCGGTGTTGCCGTACACCGCGGTCACCGGGGCCAATGCTTCCAGTTCGGTCAGCAGTTCGAGAGAGCCCAGATCTCCCGCGTGTAGGATGTGATCCACCTCGGCAAAGGCATCGAAGACCTGAGGCCGGAGCAAGCCGTGGGTATCTGCGATCACCCCCAGCCGCATCAGGGTAGCACTGTCAGGGTAAGCGGTGTGGGCGGCTGATTATCGATCTGCTGCCAAAGATCGTTGAAGGCGTTCAGCAGCTCCGAAGCCTGGAAGTTGCAGTGGCCGGCCCGAGTCACGTTCACCTGGGTGAAGTTTCCATTCCCCGCTTGCCGTACCTTGTCGGCGTAGAGGCCCGCCTGGCTGAACGGCACGATGGGGTCGCCGGTGGTGTGCAGGTTGATCAGCGGTGCCTGTGGAGTTCCCGAGGTGGTGAACCTTGCGATCGACGAGAGAGCCGCGGGATCGGCGGTGTACCGGGCGATCCCGGCATTCAACGCGGCATCGTCGTCCGATCCGGCGTACACTCGCGCCGAGTTGTCGAACGGCTGCCCTCCGAGCCGGGCCTGCGCGTCGGCGGTACCGAACGCGTTGTACCAGAGTAGGCCGATCGCCGTCTCGGCCAAGGATCGGATGTCGCTCCCGGCTGTGGGGGCGCCGGTGACGGCGAAGAGCTGGCGGGCCGCTTCGGGCCGGGCCGCGAACGCCACAACGATCGCCGGGGTGTAGATGTCGTTCCAATGCTGGCGCACCGACTCCGGTACCTGGAGCGCGTCACCCGGAATCAGGCCGGGGTAGAAGTAGTCGAAGACGACCCGGAAGTCGGCGATGTAGTCGAGCTGTTCCCGGAAGTCGCCGATCGGGCCGCAGCCCGCGAGCGCGCCGTTGAACCGGTCGGCGTGACGCTCGGCCTCGAGCGTAGCGACCAGCCCGCCCTCGGAGAATCCCACCACGATCGCCCGCGCGGGATCGGGCCGGTAGCGCTGCTCCACCGTGTCCATCAGCTCGAGCATGTCATCCACTGCGACGTCGGCCACCAGTCCGTTGGCCCGAAAGCTGGTGGTGGCGTACGCGTACCCCATGCCCGTGATCACACCGGACGCCGGCTGTCCCCCTATCGACTCCTCCGGTATGGCGAGGTCGTTCTGGGGCGCAATGTAGCCGTGGGCGAAGAGCACCAGGTCGCCGTTCCAGGTCGCGGGAAAACAGATGCGGTACAGGCCGCCGTGCTCCAGCACGCCATCGGTACATCCGGCCGACGGCGCGATGCCGACGTCCGGGGGCGGCTCGGGGCCGGGTCCGGCCGGATTGTTGTCCCCGTCCCCGCAGCCCAGCGCACCGCCGGCGAAGAAAGCGAGAACGGCGCCCGAGAGCAGGCGCCGGAGACCAACCGGGTTCATCCTCACCGTGCTGTTCCTCCCCATCGTGGCGCGACCTCCAGATCGAGCCCGACCTGGTCGATGATGCGCTGCACCACGAAATCTACCAACTGGCTGACCTCGGTGGGCCGATGATAGAAACCGGGCGAGGCCGGCAGAACCACCGCGCCCGCCTCGGCCACCATCAGCATGTTCCGCAGATGTACCACCGAGAGGGGAGCCTCCCGGGTGACCAGAACCAGCTTGCGCCGCTCCTTGAGTGTTACGTCCGCGGCCCGCTCGACCAGCGAGCGGCTGGTCCCTGCGGCCACGGCAGCCAACGTGCCCATGGAACAGGGGCAAATGACCATGCCCGCGGTCCGGCGCGAGCCGGATGCCGGGAGCGCTCCGCGATCGCCGTCGGGATAGTTCACCACGGAGGACCAGTCACCTCCCGTCGCCTCACGCAGCGCATCCAGGGACCCAATCCCGCATTCTTCCTGGAGTAGCCGCATGCCATGCTCAGAGGTGATGAGCCAGACGGGAATTCGGTTCCGAGCCAGAATCTCGAGCAGTCGCACGCCATAGGGAGCGCCTGAGGCGCCAGTCAGCGCCAGCACCAGCGGAAGCGGTGTGGTCATGTGATCCGGTCGATGAGAGCAAACCCGAACACCACCAGTGACATCACTCCGTTCATGGTGAAGAACGCCGCATTCAGCCGGGACAAATCTGCCGGACGCACCAGATGATGTTCGTAGGCCAGAATCCCCGTCGCCACGATCAACCCGGCAAAGTACCAGGGCCCAAACCCCGCCCCGTAGCCAAACAGTGCCAGGGCAGGAATGGTGATGCCGTGGAGCAGCTTTGCCAGCAGAATCGCTCGCGAATTACCCAGGCGAACCACTGCGCTTCTGAGCCCCTCTCCGGCATCGAAGGCAGCGTCGGGCAGAGCGTAGAAGATGTCAAAGCCCGCCACCCACGTGGACACCGCGAGCGTAACGGCAAGAAGGAGCCATATCGGGTGACTCCACCGCCCGGTGACCGCGAGGTATCCGCCCACCGGCGCGATCGCCAGGCTCGCGCCGAGCCAGAGGTGTGGCCACCAGGTGAACCGCTTGGACATGCTGTAGAGCAGAATCCAGGCTAAGGCCAGGGGACTCAGCCACAAACAGAGCGGGTTGAGCAGCCAGGCAGCCAGAAAAAAGAGCAGCGACGCCGCAATCACCGAGCCCCACGCCTGCGCCAGCGAGAGAGTTCCCCTGGGCAGCTCGCGGTTCGCGGTCCTTGGGTTCCGGGCGTCGAAGCCGCGGTCGGCTATCCGGTTGAAGCCCATGGCCGCCCAGCGCGCGGCGGAGAAAGCCAGCACCACCAGAACAACGGTTCGCCCGGTGACCGGAGCTACCCGCGACGCCGCGAGCACGCCGAGCAGCGCAAAGGGAAGCGCAAAGACCGTGTGAGGGAGCTTGACGAAGTTGGCGTACCGGGTGAGCAGCGACTCGCCGCCGAAGGTTTGGCCTTCACGGGGCGTGAGTGGTGAACGGTGAACGGTGAACGGGGGATTCACGAGGCCATCGGTATTGAGTTTACCGTCATCCGGATCTCCCGTTAACCGTTTACTTTTCACTGTTCACGCGTTTTCAGCTGAATCCCCAGCTTCTCCCACATCTCATCCACCCGCCGCTGGGTTTCAGAATCCATAGTGATCAACTGGGGCCACTCGCGCTCGAAGCCCTCTTCCTTCCACTTGCGGGTGGCGTCGATGCCCATCTTGCTGCCGTAGGTGAAGGCTCGGCTGGAATGGTCGAGCACGTCGATGGGCCCCATGGTGAACCGGACGTCTCGTTCCGGATCGATGTTGTTGAGCGCGATCCACCAGGCCTCATCGGGATTCTGAACGTTCACCTCCTTGTCCACGATCACCAGGACCTTGGCCAGCGACATCAGGCCCTGCCCCCACAACGCATTCATCACCTTGTAGGCCTGACCGGGATATTGCTTGTCGATCGAGACGAACACCAGGTTGTGAAAGATCCCGGCCGCAGGCATGTGGTAATCCACAATCTCCGGGATCGTGAGCTTGAGCAGGGGCAGGAAGATTCGCTCGGTGGCATGGCCCAGGTAGTAATCCTCCATCGGAGGGCGACCCACCAACGTGGCCGGATAGATCGGATCTCGCCGCGAGGTGACCGCCGTGACGTGCACCTGAGGGTAGTAATCGGCCAGCGAGTAGAATCCGGTGTGGTCGCCGAAGGGCCCCTCGAGCACCAGCGGCTCGGCCGGATCGATATACCCTTCGAGCACCAGCTCCGCTTCGGCCGGTACGGCCAGATCCGAGGTCAGCGCCCGCGCCAGCTCGACCGGCTGGCGACGGATGAACCCGGCAAACAGAAACTCGTCGATGGTGGGCGGAAGCGGCGCGGAACCGGAGTAGATGCTGGCCGGGTCGCCGCCCAGAGCAATGACCACCGGCATCCGCTCCCCTCTCGCCGCCATCTCTCGCCAGTGCGCCGCGCCCACCTTGTGGCGCTGCCAGTGCATTGCCAGAGTGTTCCGTCCCAGGACCTGCACCCGGTACATGCCGACATTGCGAACGCCGCGTGCCGGGTCGGTCGTGATCACCATCGGCAGGGTGATATACCGTCCGCCGTCACCCGGCCAGGTGGTGAGAAACGGAATGCTGCTCAGATCGACGTCCTGATCGCGCTGAACCACCTCCTGACAGGGCGGACGCCCGCCCTTCTGCCGGGGCGGGAACTTGCCGATCTCCGCCAGCCTGGGCAGCATCGCCAGCTTGCCGAACAGTCCCTCGGGCACCTTGAGGTTCAACATTTCCGAGATGCGCTCGCCGATCTCGTTGAGGTCGGTGACCCCGAGCGCCAGGTTCATCCGACGGACCGAGCCGAACAGGTTGATGGCGACCGGCTGCGCGCTGCGCCGGCCGTCGTCGAGCAGGACATGCTCGAAGAGCAGAGCCACGCCTCCACCCGGGCTCTTCATCACCCGGTCGGCAATCTCGGCGATCTCCAGGCGGGCTCGCACCGGATGGATGATTCGGGCCAGCTCGCCGATCCCGTCGATGGCCTTGATGAACTCCCGGAGGTTGTCTAGGGCCATGCGCGCCTACTCACTCTTTGTCCCCACGTAGAGAGCGCATACCCCTCCCATCAGCAGCTCGTAGCCAACCTCCCCGAAGCCTTGCGTTCGCATTCGACGGGCAAGCTCAGCCGGAGGGGGAAAGACCCGGGTCGACTCTGGAAGCCAGCTATAGGCAGTCGTATGTTTTGAAATCACGCGACCGATCAGGGGCAAGACCCGGCGAAAGTAGAATTGAAAAGCCTCCCGGA
>DATKJJ010000392.1:0-3483 GCA_035543695.1 Gemmatimonadales bacterium
AGTTCGAAGTTCGTGGCTTTGACTTTCGCCGGGCTGGCGCCTGGCGAAAGCGGGTTGCGGCTGTCCGTAACGCTCGCCACCGGCTCCTGCGCGCTGGTTCGATCGCCGCTCTGAATCTCGCCGCGCCCACCGCGTTTGGGGCCTCGCGCGTGAGCGGCCGGATCATCATCCCCGTCATTCCAATTGCCTTTAAAAACGTGCCGGCACCGTATCCAGCCAGCCGGTATGAGGAACTGTTCTTCAGCTCGCCCCCGGCCGGCAGTCCCTACAGCCTCAAGTCCTTTTACGAACAGCTATCCAATGGGAACCTCACGGTGGAAGGCCGAGTGTTCCCCTGGATCACGGCCGACACGACGGATACCTACTATGAGGACGGCTGCAACGGGATCGGTGTGCTCGCGCCCTGTCCGTCGCGGGCAGTGAGCCGAATGGGCGAGCTGCTGATCGGGTCGCTGGACAAGGTGTCTCTTCCCACCGGCTCGGCGAACCTCTGGAGTCAGTTCGATAACGATGGACCCGACGGCCAGCCCAACTCGGGCGATGACGACGGGTTCGTTGATTTTGTCACTTTCCTGCAAGCGGACCAGGATGGAGCATGTCCCAGCTCCAGCCACATCTGGGCTCACCGTTTCATCATCCGGGCGTGGAACGGAGGATCTCCCTATGTCACACGCACACCCTGGACCGGCCACCCAGGCGAGTTTCTCAAGATCGACGACTACATCATGCAGAGCGCGCTCGGAGGCAGCACCGCCTGCGACGTGCTGGCGCCGATGCCTATTGGGACGGTAGCCCACGAAACCGGGCACACCTTCGGCTTGCCCGATCTGTACGACACTGAGCTCAACAGCTCCATCGCCACTCAGGGGATCGGCGAGTGGGGGCTGATGGGCAGCGGCAATTACGCTCGCCCCTACAGCCCATCGCGGTACGAGGCATGGTCACTCTTCGAGATGGGGTGGGTTGCGGTTGACACGCTGGCTTCCGGCCAGGACGTAGTGCTGGGACCGGTGGCGAGCTCGGATACCGTCCTGTACTTCCCGGTGCCCGGCACCGACGAGTTCTATCTCCTGGAGAATCGCCAGGCCCAGGAGAGCGATACCGCGCAGATGAACCCCGATTTCGGTTTGCGCCAGAAGTCCCCGGGGTTGCTGGTCTGGCACATCGATCAGAGCCAGATCGACCAGCATGGGTTCGATCAGGACAACCGGGTCAACGCCGGATCTATCCATGGCGTGGCTCTGGTGCAGGCCGATGGCCGCAACGATCTCGGCCTCCCCGGCCGCGGAAATCGGGGGGACAAAGGCGACAGCTATCCCGGGTCGGCCGGGAACACCTCCGTCTGCCGCACCACCAAGCCCGCGGTGACCGACAATCAGGGTGTCTTCGCTCACTTCTGTCTCGACCACATTGTCCAGGCCACTCCCGGCGGAAGCATGGCCTTCCGATACATAAGCTACCGATCGGTGTTCGCCGCCGATCATCCTTCCGCCCGGATTCGGGTAAACGGCACCGCGGCCTCGCGGATCGATGAGTTCTTCGCGCCAGGGACCACGGTTGAGCTGGCGGTCGATTCCGTCCAGCTCGATGAATCGGGGCGCACCAGATTCGATTTCCTGGCCTGGAGCGACGCTGGGGGCCGGACCCATAGCGTCACCATAGGGGAGGACCCGGACACAGTCGTGGCGCAGGTCGCAGTGGCTCATCGTCTCCGCACCAGCGTGCAGGGCGCAACTGGAGCCGCGATCACCTCGCCGGTCGCGGGAGACCTCAGCACCGGAGTATTTCTGGCCGAAGGCTCCCAGACGTCAGTTCGAGCGAACGCTCAACCCGGAGCTGTGTTTCTGGGCTGGAGCGGCGACACCACCACCGCGACTGACACCCTGACGCTGATCATGCGGCATCCCTTCGACCTCACCGCCAACTTCATCGCCGTTCAGGTGGTGCAGCTCAGCGGAGCCGCCGATGCGCTGTTCGGGACGGCAAACCTGCGGCCCGAGGAAGCGGCATTCCTCGATGCAGCAGGGAACCGGAACGGAGTGTACGACCTGGGAGATTTCCTTGCGGCCGAAGATCGTTCCCGAGCGTCGGCGTCGGCGGAGATGGCGGGGAGCACCAAACCATGAAGCAGGTCGCGACGCTCCGGGGCTGGCTGGTCGTCGTGGTTGGCGCACTGGGTATGCTGAATGGCTGTTCGGGGCAGCCCTCCGCTCCGGTCGCGGCGACGCTTCAAGTCTCCCTGTCCACACCGTTCAATGATGATGGAGCAGTGCTTTTCACAGTGACAGGTGGACGGGTGGACTCGGTGGATGCTGCCGGGTACACCCTCTACACCAGCCGAACGGATCCTGCGACGCTGCAGGTGATACTGACCGGCAATCTGAGTCCCGGGATTGTGGCCCACGTGCACATTCCCGACGAGCGCGGCGCCTCGCAGTACTCAGCCACCATCAGCCAGGTTGCTGCTCGCGAGACATATATCGAGCGCGACCCGGCTTCGTACCGTCTGGAGCTGAAGCGCTAGTGAGTCTCGCTTGACTTGGGCAGGACCCTGTCCGACCTTGCATTCATGAGTGAACGCAGAGCCTTCTTCCGTTCGTGCGCGCTGGCCCTGACCGGGCTGCTGACCTCGCGCACCGAGCGGCTGCTGGCGGCCACCGGGCTCGATGCTGGGCCCGAAGATCCCGAAGTGCCCAATCAGGAAGTCGCTCGAATCCTGAAGCAGCTCTTTGGGGACCGTCCCATTCGCCGGGGACACGTGCAGTTGGATATGCCGATCGTGGCCGAGGATGGCCGGGTGGTTCCGGTCATCATCGAGAGCGACCTGCCGATGACCGATGATCGGTACGTGAAAGGCATCCATCTCATCGTGGACCACAACCCCGACCCGCATCTCGCCGCGTTTCATCTGACCCCGGCCATAGGCTCGGTGTCTATCTCCACCCGCATCAAGATGAAGCGCACCACCTGGGTGCGCGCCATCCTGGAGACCAGTAACGGTGAGGTTTGGGCCGGGTACGCCCGGGTGCTCGTCACTCTCAACGGATGTGGATGATGATCAATGATATCGGCGAAGCCAGAATCCGGGTCCCCGATCAGATCAGACGGGGAGACCTCATCACCGTCAACGCCATTGTTTCCCATCCGATGGACACCGGCTTCTTCCGAACCGCCGAAGGCGATCCGATCCCGGCGTACTTCATCAAGGACGTCGTGGTCACCTACGGCAACCAGGAAGTCGCCCGGTTCGAGTGGACCTCCGGAGTCAGCCGAGACCCGGTGGTAAGTTTTACCCTGAAAGCGGACAAGGACGCACCGCTCACCATGGTGTGGTCCGACAACAAAGGCGCCTCCTTCAAACAGTCGGTCAACATCAGCTTCATCGCCGCCTGACCCTTTCGCTCCCTCCAATTCTCCTGGTCCTCGGACTTCTCGCCGGCCCGCGGGCCTCCTTCGCGCCGCCACCACAGCCGATCCTTCGCC
>DATKJJ010000393.1:0-3050 GCA_035543695.1 Gemmatimonadales bacterium
GTGGCTCTCCTTTGCCTCAGAGCGGACCCACATGGTCAGGACTGCGCTCATCACCGGTGTCGTCGGCCGCGGGGCTAAGGGTCCCCTCGCGGACCACCTCCGGCCAGTCGGCGTGGTGGGACAGCTATCGGGACACTTTCACGCGGCGGTGTTCTCCTACCAGCCCTTGCCCCAGCGGACGGTGGACTTGGCTCGTCTGGTGAGGGGGTTGTTCAGCAATCACCAACTCCTCGACGTATTGCATCTCTTGTGGGACGATCGGGGCGACGACGGCGTCGGCGAGACCGCACTGGTTCGCGGCGTCGCCTGGGTCGCCCCGATCAGCGAGGTCTCCTGAGCCTGGCATGACTCTCCTGGTCGGAGCCGCGACGGTTGGGTTCATCCTCGCGCTCCTGGGACTCGGTGTTTTCCTCAGCTACCGGGTCTACGTCACGCTCGATCTGACCGCCGACGGCTCCTTTCTGGTGGGAGCAGCGGTAGCCGCCGCCCTTCTGCTGCGCGGCGTGCCTCCGCTGAGCGCGACGCTCCTGGCTGCGCTCGCCGGAGCCGCCTCGGGCGCGATCACCGGATTGCTGCACACCGAATTCCTCATCAGCACGCTTCTGGCCGGCGTGTTGACCAGCACCGCCCTCTATTCGATCAGCCTCTTCGCCATGGGAAGCGGCAATGTCTCCCTCGCCACGGCGCAGAGTCTGGTGACCCAGGTGGAGCAGCTGGGGCAGCGACTCCTGGGTCTCGACCCCAGTAGCAGTCTTCTGATCACCGCCGCAGTGCTGGTGACCGGCTTGGCGTTGGGCCTCGCCGCGTTTCTCAGGACCGATCTGGGCCTGGCGATGCGGGCGGCAGGAAGCAGCCCCACCATGGCCAAATCGCTGGCCATCGATGTGGATCGCATGACGGTGTTTGGCCTGGCCCTCTCGAACGGCTTGATCGGTTTCTCCGGTGCGCTGTACGCCCAGTACCAGGGCTTCGCCGACATTCAGATGGGGATCGGGGCTCTGGTCACCGGACTTGCGAACCTGATGCTGGGAGAGGCGCTGCTGGGTAGACGCTCGGTTGGCCGCTGGATCACCGGCGCGGTGGTGGGAGCGCTGATGTTTCGTCTCCTGGTAGCGCTGGCGATACGCGCGGGACTCAACCCCAACGCGCTGAAGCTGGTGACCGCGGGGTTGGTGCTCTCGGTGTTAGTGCTGCCCCGGCTGATGAGCCGGGCGAGGCGACTGCCGTCGCCGCAGAAGGTGGCGCGCCATGCCTGAGAGCGTGCTCCGGCTGGAATCGGCGACTCACATCTTCCATGCCGGATCGGCCAGTGAGACCCGCGCTCTCGACGGAGTCGATCTGGAGCTGGAGCCGGAAAGCTCTACCGTGGTGCTCGGCACCAATGGGTCGGGCAAGTCCAGCTTGCTGAATGCCATCGCCGGAAGCCTGCCACTGGCTCGGGGGCGGGTCTACCTCCAGGGCCGGGAGGTGACCGGTTGGCCGGAACAGCGGCGAGCACGGTTGATCGGCCGGGTATTTCAGAACCCGTTCACCGGAACCGCGTCGGACCTCAGCGTGGCGGAGAACCTGGTGCTCGCCGGCGCCCGCGGTAGCCGGCGAGGGCTCCGCCCGGGACTGGGACGCGACCGGCGGGCAGCCATCCAGGAGAGGGTGGCCCGGCTGGGGCTCGGTCTGGAGCAGCGGCTCGATATCCCGATGGGGCAACTGTCGGGCGGCCAGCGGCAGGCACTCACGGTCCTCATGGCGACCATGGTCCAGCCCACCCTGCTGTTGCTCGACGAGCACACCGCGGCGCTGGATCCCCGCAGCGCCGAGCAAGTGATCCGGCTGACCCAGCAGGCCATCACGGAGAGCCGGCTCACCACCCTGATGGTGACCCACTCGATGGCTCAGGCGGTACAGTTGGGCGACCGGGTGCTCATTATGCACCGGGGTCGCCTGGCCTACGATCTTACCGACGTGCGCCAGCGGCGGCTCACCGAGGACGACCTGCTGCAACTGTTCGATCAGCTCCGCTGGGCCGATCGGCTGGACGAGTCGGCCGCCGCGATGCTGCAAAGGGTCTACGTCTAGATGTTGGTGCCGGTCCGGCCGGAGCAACTGGCCCAAGCGGTGGCCCAGCGCTACCTGCTCGAACGCGAGCTGGGCCGGGGCGGGATGGCGACCGTGTATCTGGCCCGCGTTCGCGAGAGCGGGGAGTTGGTCGCGCTCAAGGCCATGCACCAGAATGTCGGGTCGAAGATCGGAGTGGAGCGATTCCGCCGGGAGATGGGGATCGCGGCCTCATTGGATCATCCGCTGATCGTGCCGCTGATCGACTCGGGGGCGGTGGGCGACCTGCTTTACTACGTCATGCCGTACCTCGAGGGGGAGTCTCTCTCCCGGTGCCTCGACCGGCAGCAGCGGCTCCAGCTCGATGAGGCGGTGCGGATCACACGGGACGTCGCCGAGGCGCTCGGCTACGCTCACAGTCATGGGATCCTGCACCGGGACGTGAAGCCGGAAAATGTGTTGCTGGCTGGAGGCCGCGCGCTGATTGCCGACTTCGGGTTGGCCCGGGCGATCGGCGCTGCCGACCGGCGGAAGCTCACGTCCACCGGGGTCATAGTGGGGACAGTTCACTACATGAGCCCGGAACAGTTGCTGGAGCTAGGCGATCTCGACCAGCGATCCGATGTCTACAGTCTCGGATGCATTCTCTATGAGATGCTCACCGGTGGTCCCCCCTACACCGCCCGGACCATCACCGATCTGGTCAGTCAAATCCTGAGTGCGACGATGCCCTCGGTCCGAACGGTGCGGCCAGAGGTGCCGGCCGGGGTGGATGCCGTGATCAGCCGGGCCGTGGCCAGGAAAGCACAGGACCGCTTCGGGAGCATGGAGGAGTTCTCGGCCGCGCTGTTGTCGGCGAGCAGTCACAAGTAGAACTCCGAACCTCTTGACAGCACCTGTACGGTACCATAAGTCACAACTCGTCTCGCCTGATAAACGCCTCATCTAAAAAAGACGACTCGCCAAGAAATCCTGGTTCTTGAGACACTTCACGGCAT
>DATKJJ010000394.1:0-8282 GCA_035543695.1 Gemmatimonadales bacterium
ATTTATCTGGAGTGTCCTCAGGCCGCGGATCGGATCCGCGGCCGGTTGCCGAATGTTCGGCTCATCTGCAGCATTCGCCATCCGGTGGACCGGGCGTACTCGGATTATCTAATGTATCTGCGCCGGCGGGGGCGGATGTTCGATCCCGAGCGCCAGCTGGCCGTGACGGCTGAATGGGCCCGCCCCGATTCACGCTGGATGCAGGTGAGCCGCTACTACCAGCAGCTCGCGCGATACTTTGGAGCTTTTCCCCGGGATCAGATTCACGTAATGCTGTTCGATGACCTCAAGACCGATGCAGCGGGTGCGGTGCAGGGGGTGTATCACTGGCTGGGCATCGATTCGAGCTTCGTTCCCGATTTCGAAACTCCGCACGCTCTCGGAGGAATGCCCGCGAGCCGGTTCCTGGAGGGGCTGTTTACCAGCAGCGCCATCGGCCGGGTGGTCCGGCCCTGGGTGCCCAAGCAGGCCACAAACTGGGTCAAGCGCCTCCGGAGCCGCAATCTCCGCCAGGCGCCGTCACTGCCCAAGGACCTGAGGCAGGAGCTGACCCGCCCCTTCCACGAGGACATCCGAAAGACCTCGGAGCTGATCGGTCGGGACCTGCAGCACTGGATGTGAGTGCGCAGCCGACTGCAGCAGCGCCACCACACTGCCGCTGCGGCCTGACTCGGCTGCCTCCGACCGGAGGTGCCCTTCGCATTTATCCGTGGGTAAATTGCGCCCCGGCGCCGAGTGGCAGGGGGCACGAATCGTGCTCACCGGCGGTGCAGTTTTTGGTGCGCCCCGCCTGGGATAGCACCGCTGTAACCAGGACTCAGACGACAGGACCGGCAGATCATGAACATCACCAAGCCCATCTTCATCGTCGGGACTGGCCGCTGTGGCTCCACCCTCTTCCACCGGCTCTTCGCTGCCCACCAGCAGCTCATGTGGCTGTCCGGGTTCAGTCATCGGTATCCCTATCGTCCCGAGTGGAACCGCTGGGCGGTAACCGCGATGGGTAATCCGCTCCTGCGCCGGATGTTTGGTGGACAGATCAGGCCGAGCGAGTCGTACAACTTCTGGGACACCCACGCCTACGGCTTCTCCGAGACCTGTCGCGATCTGGTGCGCAGCGACGTGACCCCCCTGGTCAAGAAGCAGGTGCGCGCAGCCATCGAGCCGATGCTCACGCCTTCCCGGAACCGGCTCCTCGTCAAGATCACCGGCTGGCCCCGAATGGGGTTCCTGAACGAGATCTTCGAAGACGCCAAGTTCATTCACATCGTCCGCGATGGCAGGGCAGTAGCGAGCTCGTTGCTCCACGTCCACTTCTGGAATGGGTGGTACGGGCCTCAGAGTTGGCGCGCCGGACTTCTCTCCCCAGAAGATCAGGCGGCCTGGGAAAGCTCCGATCGATCGTTTGCCGCTTTGGCCGGCATCGAGTGGCGCATTCAGATGCGCGCGATTGACGCGGCCCGCCGGGCAGTAGACCCGAAGCAGTTCATGGAAATCAAGTATGAGGATTTCTGCGAGCAGCCGGTGGAGCATTTCCGTCGGGTACTCGAGTTCTCCGAGCTGCCGCCCTCGAAGGAGCTGGAGGCCGAGGTGAAGTCGGCCTCGATCAAGAGCACGAGCAATCGCTGGAGAAAGGACCTGACCCTCGCTCAGCAGGCCATACTCGACAACCTGCTGCGTGACGACATGCTGCGGTACGGTTACGGCGATTCCAGGCCGCAAGAGGTCAGACAGCCCGTCGGCCGCTAAGCTCCTCACCAATCCGAGGCTCCTGGGCTTGCCCAAAGCAACCGGTTCCCGCGCCAAGGCCGTGGTGATCGAGAGTGTGAAACGGCCGCTGCGGCGGATCCGCTCCGACTATCGCGAGCTCACTGCATCCTTCCGAGGATTGCCCTCCGCCCTGGTCATCGGGGCTCAGCGCAGCGGCACAACCTCGATCTTCAACTACCTGATCCAGCATCCCGACGTGGTGGCGCCCCTGGGCAAGGAAATCCACTATTTCGATCTCCACTATGCTCAAGGGGTGAGGTTCTACCGAGGGCGTTTCCCCTACAGTCACCGCCTCAGAAATGGCGCCATCACCCTCGACGCCACTCCCTACTACCTGGTCCATCCCTTGGTACCCGAGCGGGCCGCTCGATTGCTTCCTGACATCAAGCTGATCGCCTTGCTGCGCAATCCGATCGAGCGGGCCTTCTCCCACTACCAGCACGAGGTCCGGGGCGGGCGCGAGCCACTTTCCTTTGTCGAGGCCCTGGACCGCGAGGCGGAACGGCTGGCGGGAGAGGAGGAGCGGATTCGGAGAGAGCCGAACTACTATAGCTGGAATCACCACCGCTATTCATATACCCACCGCGGGCTCTACGCGCAGCAACTCCGCCGATGGCTGGAGCATTTCCCGCGCTCCCAGCTTCTCGTGCTGCAGAGCGAAGCGATGTACCGCGACCCTGCCGCGGCTACCGCGCGGGTCCACCACTTTCTCGGCCTGCGCGATCACCGGCTGGACCGGTACGAAGACAGCTATCAGCGGGGTAATTACGAACGCAGCATGCCGGCCGAGCTGAGGGCAAGGCTGGCGGCGTACTTCGAGCCGCACAACCGGGAGCTGTTCGAGCTGTTGGGCGAGAAGTACGACTGGACCTGAATCTCCAGCTCAAGAAGTCCGAGCGCAGACGTAGATGACGTGCTGGGCGACGCCACTGAGCATCGGAAGCCGGCTCAGCCCCCGCTCGATCGGCTCGACCGCGGAAATCGGGAGCAAGGAGTGCCGCTCCGACACCGGCAGTGTCGCCAGAGGAATCTGCTCCACCACCCGGAGTCCGGCATGCGCCAGCAGGTCTTCCACCTCCTGGTGAGTCATGGTGCCCCGCTGCACCTCCCGGCCGGTGAGCCGGACGATCCGCCGGCGCAGGCTGTTTCGATTCTTGTGATTGTTGAACACCAGCACGCCGTTCTTGCTCAGGTGGCGGGCCAGCACGCCGAACACGGCGCGCCGGAGGTCGGGCTCGGCGTTGGGAAAGAAACGGAATGCCGTGATCAGGTTGAACTGCCGCTGGCCGAGCGCGTCTTCCCCCGTCAGGTCCGCCTCGAGCAGCTCGGCCTCGGGCGCCGCCTCCCGGGCCACCTCCATCATCGCTGAGGAAACGTCCACGCCCGTCGCCGATTTCACCCGTCCCATAAGGTGGCGGAGAATCCGGCCGGTCCCGCAGGCAAAATCCAGCAGGTCGATCTCCGCGCCGCCCAGGTGCACCTGCAGTATTTGATCCAGCGCTCGCTGCTCCAACCGCCAGACCATGGCGCGATACGGGTTGACCTCGGGCGAGAAGCTCTCGTCGTAGTCATGTCCCCGCGCCTTGTGGCGCTCGACGTAGGGCAGGGCAGTTCGGGGATGCTCCATGTTCAACCTGGGTTAGAGAGTCGGCCAAGAAACCAGTGCAAGTCTACCAGTGCGTGCCGGCAGCCCAGTGCGTGCAGCCGGCCTTTGCGTTCGCGGGTTAGCCGGGTGAACGCAGGGGTCATGCCGGTCACGACGCGCCGAAGCGTCGCCGGATCGAATCCGTGGGGCGCCGATTCGCTGTACGCCGCGAGAAAGCGACGCGCCAGCAGATGCCGCCGCCGGAGCGGCCAGGGCCCAAAGATACGCCGGTGGAACAGGCTGATCAGGAACACCGCCAGATCGATCTCGGGCGGTCCCAGATCGCCGGTGAAGCCGGTCCAGTCGGCATTGGACCAGTCGATGATCGCGAGGCTCCCGGCCTGGGGCAACCAGAAGACGTTCCGGATTCCGAAATCGCCATGCAGCGGGACCGGTTGACGGTTCGTCTCTGTGCCCAGATCAGCTCGAGCCGTGCCTCCAGCAGTGATCTTCATCCCACTGTGGATGGCCGCCAGCGCACGCCCGGTTTGCTCCAGCAGCTCGGGACCTCGCTGTCCGTTCGACAGCAGGTGACGAATATTTTCCAGCTGCAGCCGCTCGAACGTGATCTGCCCCAGCGCATCGTCGAAGGCGAGAATACGGGGGACGGCAAAGAGACCCGTCTTCCGCCCCACTTCTCCTCCCGCCTCGGTTCGGAGCCGCTCCCTCTGGCTTTCATCAGGGGGCTGGGTCTTCACGACCTGTTCGCCCCGAACGGAGACTGCCCGTCCCGAGCGGGGCCGGGTCAGACTCACCGGTGTTGGGTCCCCAACATGTCCTCGTGTCTGCGGTTTAGCTGCGGCAACCTCGCCACAACTGAGGCTGCGTCCAGGGTCCGTCCCAATCTCGCGGGGCTGCCCTAGGTATCGTTCCCCCAAGGATTTGGTAGATTGCCTGACGCCCGTACCCAGGTCAAGCTTCCCCCCTGTCTCGGTCGGTGCGGGGCATGGATCGTGCTCATCCGGCGGAGGGTTTCTGGCGCAGCCGCGTAAGAACTTGCTCGAGGAAAGCCTTTGAACGTCGAGGGGTCCGGTCCGGCCGGAGATCAGGTGCAGGACAAATCTCCCAGCCTGACCCGCCGAGCAGTCAGTGGCATGGTGTGGACGGCGTGGGGGAGTGCGGCCATGGCCGTGCTCAAGGTCGTTGTCCTGGTGCTGCTCACCCGGCTGCTGACCCCTGCCGACTTCGGTGTGGTTGGTGCCGCGCTCGTGGTCATCAGCTTCTCTCTCAATTTTTCCCAGCTGGGACTCGGCCCCGCAGTGGTACAGCGTCCGGTGCTCGAGCCCCGCCACATCAGCACCGCATTCTTCGCTTCCTTTGCGTTCGGCTGCCTGGTTGGGGCGGGCATCTGGCTGGGGGCGCCGCTGATCGCGCAGTTCTTCCGAATGCCCGCTCTGGCTCCGGTGGTGCGCTGGCTCGCGCTCATCTTTCCCATTGCCGGCCTCGCTACCGTTCCCGACAGCCTGCTCACCCGCGATCTTCGCTTTCGACTCATCGCCAACCGCGATGTGCTGGCCTATGGCTTCGGGTACGGAGTGGTTGGCGTGGTGCTCGCGCTGATGGGATGGGGTGTCTGGGCGCTGGTTGCAGCGCAGCTGGCCCAGATGGGCCTGCGCACGGCCATCCTGCTGCGCGCGGCGCCGCCGCCCCTTCGGGCCGCACCGACCTGGGGCAGCTTCATCGAACTGATGGATTACGGTGTTGGCCAGAGCGCGGCACGCTTGGGTGTGATTCTGGCCAATCAGGTGGACAACATGGTCGTGGGACGCTGGCTCGGCGCCATCGCCCTCGGCCTGTACAGCCGCGCTTTCCAGCTGATGTCGGTACCGACAGCGCTCCTGGGCGACGTGCTCGACCGCGTGCTCTTTCCCACCATGGCCCGGGTGCAGGACGATCCCCGCCGCTTGGGATCGGCGTATCTGCACGGCGTGGCCATGATGGCGCTGGTGACCCTGCCGGTCAGCGTGGTGGTGGCGGTGCTCGCGCCCGAGCTGGTTGCCGTCGCCTTCGGCAAACGGTGGGAAGCACTGGTTCCCCCGTTTCAGATCCTGCTGCTGGGCATGATGTTTCGCACCAGCAGCCGGATGAGCGATTCACTCTCCCGCGCCACCGGAAAGGTCTACCGCCGAGCCTGGCGGCAGGTGCTGTTTGCCGGCCTGGTGTTCTTTGGCGCGTGGGTGGGACACCACTGGGGGGTGACCGGTGTGGCTCTCGGCGTGCTCTGCGCGCTCATCCTCAACTACACCCTGATGGCTCAACTCAGTCTCAGCGTGGTGCCGGTCTCCTGGGGCAAGTTCTTCCAGTCTCAGCTGCCGGCCGTCAGGCTGGCGGTCGTCGCCGGCGGGGTGGCCTTCGCGGTTATCGAGGGAACCAGGCACCTCGGATTGCCGCCGCTCGCCGGACTCCTTGCCGGAGCCATTGCCGGTGGAGGCAGCGCGCTGGTGGCGGGTTGGTTGCTGCCTTCGTTCGCGCTGGGTGAGCACGGCATGCGGATGCGGGACCTTCTGCTCTCACAGGTAGCACTGCTGCGTCCCTTCCGCATGCGGAAGCCGGCATGAGCCGGAATGGGCGCATCGCCTTCTTTCTGCCCGCGGTCCGCGGCGGAGGCGCGCAGCGGGTGGTGGTGAATCTGGTCGAAGGCATCACTGACCGGGGATATCCGGTGGATCTGGTGCTGGCGGAGGCGGACGGCGTCTTCCTGCGGAGCCTTCCACCTGCGGTGCGAATGGTGGATCTGGGCGCTCGCCGGCTGCTGGGGAGCCTCCGGCCCCTGGCCGAGTATCTCAGACGCGAACGCCCCCGGGTGCTGGTCTCGTCGATGAGCCACGCCAATCTGGTTGCGCTCTGGGCCGCGCGGCTGGCCGGCGGGAGCACGCCGGTAGTGGTCACCGAGCACAACACCATGTCGCAGGCCAACCAGCATGAGAACGTGGTGTCCCGGAATCTCTGGCCGATACTGCTCCGACGGTTTTATCCCTGGGCCAGCAGCGTGGTCGCGGTGTCCCGCGGCGCGGCTGACGACTTCGCCCGAACCTCCGGCTTTCCTCGCGGTCAAGTCGAGGTGGTCTACAATCCGGTGATCACTCCCAGCGTCATGGCGCTGGCCCGGGAAGAGCCCGGCCACCCCTGGTTCGAGCCGGGGCAGCCGCCGGTCATTCTCGGGGTAGGTCGTCTCACCCGGCAAAAGGATTTCCCCACCCTGATCCGGGCCTTTGCGCAGCTGCGGAGCCGCCGGCAGGCGCGCCTGATTATTCTGGGTGAGGGAGAAGACCAGGCGGAACTGGAGCGGCTCATTGCAGAACTGCAGCTGACCCAGGATGTGGCCCTGCCGGGCTTCCAGAACGCGATGGCCTACATGGCTCGCTCTGCACTGTTCGTGCTCTCGTCGGCCTGGGAAGGGCTGCCTACCGTGCTGATTGAAGCACTGGCGGCGGGAACCCGTGTGGTCTCGACCGACTGCCCCAGCGGGCCTCGCGAAATTCTTCAGGAAGGCCGGCTGGGCGCCCTGGTGCCGGTGGGAGACCCTGCCGCACTCGCTCGAGCGATGGAGGCGGCGCTGGACCAGCCGGGGGGTGCGGTGTCGGCGGAGGCACTCAAGCCGTACACCATGGACGCCGCCGTGGACCATTACCTCAGCGTGATCGAGCAGGCCGCCTGATGTCGATTGCCTACGCCGCCGTCTGGTTCTTCGTCTTCTCCCTTCCCTGGGAAAACTTCATCGTGATCCCCGGCGTCGGGGTGTTCAGCCGGGTAATCGGCGCGGCCGCGGTCGCGCTCACCCTGGTGGCCATGGTCCTCACCGGCCGCTTCCGACGCTGGCAGCCCTTCCAGTACGCGGCATTCCTCTTCGTGCTTTGGGCTGCGGGCGTGCTGCTGATCGTGTACAACCCAACCCAGATGCCCAAGAAGTTCTGGACCTTTGTTCAGCTGTTCGTGATGGTGTGGATGATCTGGGAGATCGCGGTCAGCAGGTCACGGCTGATCGGGCTGCTCAGCGCCTACGTGCTGGGCGCCTACGTCTCTGCTCTGGACACCATTCTGCTCTTCCGGAGAGAGGCCGGCGCCATGAAGCGGTTCGCCGCTGCAGGGGGAGATCCGAACGATCTCGCCATGACGCTCGCTGCCGGCATTCCAATGGCATGGTATCTCGGCATGACCAATCACCGGCCGATCATACGCTGGGCCTGCCGGGCCTACATCCCGATAGGCCTGCTGGGCATCGGGCTTACCGGTTCACGGGGCGGTATGGTCGCCAGCCTGGTGGGCCTCCTCATCGTCCCGCTCACCATGACCCGCCTCTCGCCCGGCAAGCTGGCGCTGGCCATAACTCTGCTTGCCGTCTCCGGCGGTGTCGCGGTGGCCTACGTGCCGAAGACCATCGTCACCCGGCTCTCGACCACCACCACCGAGGTGGAAGACCTGAGCCTGGGTGGCCGGTTCCGCATCTGGAAGGCTGGGTTTCATGCCTTCGAGCAACGGCCGCTGATCGGATACGGCAGTGGATCGTTCAAGGTGGCACTCCTGCCGGAACTAGGGTACGCCACCCAGGTGGCGCACAACTCCTATCTGTCGGTGCTGGTGGAGGAGGGCTTCATCGGCCTCTTGCTGTACCTCAGCATGTTCATCTCGGTGTTCCTCGCCCTCATGCGGCTGCGCGGTTTGGAGCGTCGGTTTACGCTGGTGCTGCTCGCGACGATTGCCGTGGCCATGCTCCCGCTGAGCTGGGACGATCGAAAGACCGTCTGGTTCGTGCTCGCCGCCCTTGCCGGCCTGGCGCGAGCGTCGACGATGGTCTGGCGGCCAGCGGCGTCCGGTCCGCAGTATGCCGGCAGTCCCCCGTACCGTGGTCCGGCCCCCGCCCGCCCCG
>DATKJJ010000395.1:0-10843 GCA_035543695.1 Gemmatimonadales bacterium
GCTACTGTATCGGGCGCAACCTTCATCCGAACGTCCGGCATCTTGGCACCCTCCTGCGGGTAGCTTCAAAAGGTGTGTAAGAGACGAAAGGCGATGTAGCCTTCGCGGGTGAGGCAATCACCCACAGGCCTTGTGCGCGCAACGGAAAGGAGACACCGCCGTGGAGAAGAAGAACCCCGCCGAGGGGAAGCGCTAGCAAGCCCGGCCTGGGACTCGCTGGAGCCGGGGGTCGCCGGTAGGTTACCGCCGTGGGACAGGGAGGGCTAGAGTCCGGCGCGGAGCTACCGCTGCTGCGATCAGTCCGGCGGCGTCTCAACAGTGCCTCCGAAGATCGCGCCGGTGGTCACCTGCACTGCTCACCGGTTCGTTGAGGTTGATGGAAATCAGCACTGAAGCAGGCTATGACGAGGACTTTGACGCCGTCGCCGGAATCGCAACCCGCGCTCAAAAATCGGTCTAGTGTTACGAATTTTGTTACGGTGAGGAGAGGAAGGGCAGAAACGTTAGTCCCGCCAAGTGCGCAACTCATGGCGGGACAGTGATTTGAAATATGGGCCTGGGTAGAGTTGAACTACCGACCTCACGCTTATCAGGCGTGCGCTCTAACCACCTGAGCTACAGGCCCTGACCGAGCCCAAATCAACCGACCTGACCGGGGCCGGCGCAAGTCCGCGGAGAGCGGTACTACTGATTGGCGCTACTGCTCGGGCTCACGGTGAATATACATTCCCCCCTCATGACGACTTCAGCCAACCCCGTGGCCGCCTCGTTGCGGCAGCCCGCGCTCCAGTCGCCCGAATTCGGACTGGCCCTCGGGCTCGTCGTCGGGCGCTTTGCCCTCGACATGCAGGACCTTCACTACGGCTACTGGACCGACGACCTCGAGCTGACGCCGCAGAACATGCCCCGGGCCCAGGCCCGCTACACCGACGAGCTGATGGCCGACATTCCCGCGGACGTGCGCTCGATTCTGGACGTGGGCTGCGGCGCGGGGAACACGGCGCACAAGCTGCTCGAACGGGGCTACGAGGTCGACTGCGTCTCGCCCAACGCCTGGCTTACCACGGAAGCCCGCCGGGTGCTGGGGAGCCGGGCCAGGGTCTTCGAATCCAAGTTCGAGCAGCTCACCCTGGACCGGACCTACGACCTGATCCTCTTCAGCGAAAGCTTCCTCTTCATGAAGGCGGAGCAGGCGCTGGCAAAGGCGGAATCGGCGCTCCGGCCCGGCGGTTACATCCTGATCTCCGATATCTTCAAGCTCCCCGCCGACGAGAAGAGCCCGATCGGCGGGGGCCAGGACCTCCGGCGGCATCGTACGCTGCTTGCCGCCTCACGCTTCGTTGAGCTCAAGGACACCGACATGACGGCGAATGTGGCGCCGACGTTCGATCTCCTGAGCCGGGCATACGTCGAGGCGATCGGCCCGGCCTACGGGCTCATCCTCGCGAAGCTCGAAGCGTCGTATCCCCTGCTGATGAAGTTCGTGCGTTGGAAGTGGCGGGGCAGCATCGCCCGCTACGAGAAGAAGCACTTCAGCGGTAAGCGGGACGGCGCGCACTTCATGAGGCACAAGTCGTACCGGAGGATGCTGTATCAACTCTCAGCATGAATCCGTGAAGCGCTCAGCGCGAGACTTTCAAATTGTTGTGCACCTCGCGCACCCCGGTCACTGACTCCACCAGCTCCTCCGCCAGCAGACGGGCGTCGCTGCTGTCCACCACCCCGCGCAGGGTAACCGCTCCACCCTCGACCTCGACCTCGATCTCGGTGGAGTCCAGCTCCGGATCCTTGGTCAGGATCTCCTGCAGCTCCTGAGCAAGCTGGGCATCGGGCCGCCGGCGCTGGCTGATGCGGCGCTCGCCCCCACCTCGCTGCTCCTCCTGCCGCTCGCTCTTGTGGGCCATGGTACTCTCCTTCCATCCGCGTCCACCGGCCGGCTTCCATTCGCAACTTCGGCCCCGGATGAAGTGGTCTCTGAGAGGCCGGTCAGCGGAGCTCCTCGTCCTCGTCGAAGTCCTCCAGCTCCTCCAGCTCTTCCTCGTCGAGATCGTCCTCGTCCTCATCGAGATCGTCGTCGTTGTCCAGGTCCTCGTCCTCCTCATCCTCGTCGTCGAAGGTAAACCCGTCATCTTCGAACTCGTCTTCGTCTTCGTCGAACTTGCGACGCAGCTCCGCGGGTTCCACCGACGTTTCCCTGGCCCACATGATGATATCCTCCGCCATCTAAGATTTACGACGCGTCCGCCACGCGGGCGGCCCGGGCGGCCTTCTTGCGATCGTTCGCCGGCAACACCCGCTTGCGGAGGCGGATGGTCTTCGGCGTGACCTCGATGAGCTCGTCCTCCTCGATGTACTCGAGGGCGTACTCGAGGGTGATCTCGCGGGGCGGCTCCAGGATGACGTTGTCGTCCGAGGCCGTGGTCCGCATGTTGGTGAGTTTCTTTTCCTTGGTGACATTGACGTCCAGATCGCCGGGCCGGGAGTTCTCCCCGGCGAGCATCCCTTCGTACACCTGGTCCCCCGGTTCCACGAACATCTGAGCCCGCTCCTGCAGGTTGCCCAGGGCAAAGGCCACCACGGATCCCTCGCGATCCGCGACCAGGACGCCGCGCTTCCGCCCCGCGAGCGGACCGGCCCAGGGACCGTAGTCCAGGAAGCGGTGGTGCATGATACCGGTCCCGCGCGTATCGGTCAGAAATTCCGACCGGTATCCGAAGAGTCCGCGGGCCGGGATCCGGAAACTCATCCGCACCATCCCCTGCCCTGGGTTCTTCATCTCGATCATCTCGGTGCGCCGGGGCCCCAGCTTCTCCATGACGACGCCCATATACTCCTCTGGCACATCGATCATGAGCTCCTCGTAGGGCTCCAGCCGCTCGCCGTCGGGACCCAGCTTGGTGATCACCCGGGGACGGGAGACCTGGAACTCGAAGCCCTCGCGCCGCATGGTCTCCATCAGGATGCCGAGGTGGAGCTCGCCCCGGCCGGACACACTGTGGGTGTCCGGACTGTCGGTCTCCTCCACCCGCAGCGCCACATTGCGCTCCAGCTCCCGGTACAGCCGGTCTTTCAGCTGGCGGCTGGTGACGAACTTCCCATCCCGTCCGGCGAACGGCCCGTTATTCACGATGAAGTCCACCGAGATGGTGGGCTCCTCCACCGCGATGCCCTCCATTCGCTCCGGCACATCCACTGAGGTGAAGGTCTTGCCGATTTCGATCTTCTCGAAGCCGGAGAGGGCCACGATGTCTCCGGCCTCTGCCTCCTGGACCTCCACCCGGTTCAGCCCGTCGAAGGTGTAGAGCCGGGTCACCCGGTTCCGCTCGACATCTTCGCCTTCCGGCACCAGCCCCGGCTCGCCGAGGGGGAGCAGGACGACGTTGTCGCCCACCCGCACCCGGCCCCGTTCAATCCGCCCGATGGCGATACGGCCGATGAAACTGGAGAAGTCGAGGGTCGAGACCAGCATCTGGAACGGACCCTCGGGATCGCCCTTGGGCTCCGGCACGTGATCCAGAATGGACTGGAACAGGGGCTCCAGGTTGGTCCCCCGCTTCTCCAGATCGGTGGTGGCGGTGCCGGCCCGGCTCGACGTATAAAGGAAAGGAGCGTCGAGCTGCTCGTGGGTGGCCTCGAGGTCGATAAAGAGGCCGAGCACCTCGTCGTGTACCCGCAGGGGCTCGGCGTCGGATCGGTCGATCTTGTTGATGGCGACGATGGGGCGGAGCCCCAGGGCGAGCGCCTTGCGGGTGACGAACCGGGTCTGGGGCATGGGCCCCTCTGCCGCGTCCACCAGAATCAGGACTCCGTCGACCATCCGGAGAATCCGTTCGACCTCACCGCCGAAGTCCGCGTGCCCCGGGGTATCGACGATGTTGATCTTGGTGCCCTTCCACCGCACCGCCGTATTCTTGGCCAGAATGGTGATGCCCCGCTCACGCTCGAGCGGGTTGGAATCCATCACGCGCTCCTCCACTTGCTGGTTGGCCCGGAACGCTCCCGCTTGCCGGAGCATCTGGTCCACCAGGGTGGTTTTGCCGTGATCGACATGGGCGATGATCGCCAAGTTACGGATCAATGGTGCATCCAGCGTTGACCTGAACGGAGGAGGCCCGGACGCCCGGGCCTCCGCGGCGCATATATAGGGGAGGCTGTTGGAGGCCGCAAGAGAGGATGGAGATGCAGGAGAAGGCGGAGAAGCCGGAGAGGACGGAGCAGGGGTTACATAGGCACGGCGTTAGTGACCTTGGTGAGGGTGCCCTTTGCCTGAAGCCGCCACCGCCCGCGGTTCCTCGCACTCGTGCTGGACCTCGAGCTGAATCGTGACATGAGCGATACCCAGGCCCGCCATTTGGCCCCGGATTCCCTCCAGCACCTCCGGATGCGAGGCCAGCTCCGGCACGATGGCGTGGCCGCTCATCGCAACCAGGCCGCTGGTTACGGTCCAGACGTGCAGGTCGTGCACCGCAGTGACGCCGGGGACATCGAGCATCCGGCGCTGCACCTCGGACATGGAGACGTGGCCCGGAACGCCTTCCAGCAGGATGTCGGTGCTTTCACGGATGAGCCGCCAGGCTCCCACCAGGATCAGGAGGGCCAGGACGATCGAGATGATCGGGTCGGCCAGGAGCCAGCCGGTGAGCCAGATGACCGCGGCTGCAGCCAGCGCCCCGGCGGAACCGAGGGCGTCGCCCAGGACGTGGAGGTAGGCTCCCCTGCTGTTCAGGCTCCCGTGCCGGAGGCCGTGCAGCATTCTCAGGCTGATCAAATTCACCACCAGACCCGCGGCGGCCACAATCAGGAAGAGCTGGGCCTGGATCGGCTGGGGGTGCTGAATCCGCTGGACGGCCTCGAGGATGACCCAAGCGGCGATCCCGAAGAGGGCGGCCCCATTCACCAGCGCCGCGAGAATTTCCCAGCGCTGGTAGCCGAAGGTCTTGTTGTCGGTGGCGGGGCGGAGGGCGATCCACCCGCTGAGAAGAGAGAGACCGAGCGCTCCGGCATCGGTGAGCATATGGCCGGCGTCGGCCAGCAGAGCCAGAGAGCCGCTGATCCAGCCGCCGACTGCCTCCACCAGCATGAACACCAGGGTGAGCCCCAATACGGCGGCCAGGCGGGGCAGCTGGGCAGCGGGGCGCTTCGAGGTGAGGGAAATGCAGTCGTCCCGAAATGCGCCGGCCGCCGATGGAGATGGAGTGGGAATTCGAGCGCCGGTCATGTCCTCAATTTAAGCCTCTGACCTGCTGCCCCGCTGCCGCACCGACTCTCATCCTCACCGCCTCGGCGTGGGCAAACAATCCCTCCGCCTCCGCCAGGGCAATGATGGCGTCGGCATCACTCGCCAGCCGGCTGCCGGCGTAGCGGATGATGCTGGTTCGCTTTATGAAGTCGTAGACCCCAAGGGGGGAGGCGTAGCGCGCGGTGCCGCCGGTCGGCAGCACATGGCTGGGCCCGGCCACGTAATCGCCCACCGGTTCCGGAGTGCTGTCGCCCAGAAAGATCGCCCCGGCGTTCCGGATGGAGCCGGCCACGCGCTCCGGGCCGTCGGCCGCGATCTGCACGTGCCCCGGGGCCCGCCGGTTCACCACCTCGATGGCCTCCCGCATCGATCCGGCCAACACGATGAGACCATTGCGCTCCAGGGCCTGCCGGGCAATCGCTTCCCTCGGTGTCGCGACCAAAGCCGCTTCCAGCGCCGCGGGCAGCGCCTCGGCGAGATCGGGACTGGTGGTCACACACCAGCTGGTGGCGTCCTCGTCGTGCTCCGCGTGCGCAATCAGGTCAGCGGCAACTCGCTCCGGCAGAGCGCTCTCATCGGCAATGATGAGAACTTCGGTGGGCCCGGCGATCATGTCGATGCCCACGTGTCCCGCCACCTGGCGCTTGGCCTCCGCCACCCAGCGATTACCCGGTCCGACGATCTTGTCCACCCGCGGAACCGTCCGGGTCCCGTAGGCCAGCGCCGCAATCGCCTGGACCCCGCCAATCCGGAACACCCGGGTGACCCCGGACAGGGCACAGGCCGCCAGCACCACATCGGTCACGCCTCCCGGCGGGGTGACGGCGATGATCTCCTGCACCCCCGCCACCAGGGCCGGAACCGCGTTCATAACTACCGTGGAGGGGTAGGACGCCTTTCCGCCGGGGATATAGATGCCCACCCGGTCCAGCGGCGCCACCTTCATTCCAACCAGGCTGCCGTCCGGCTCCGCCAGATGATAGCCGTTGTCGCGCTGGCGCTGGTGGTACTCGGTGACCCGCCGGACCGCCCGGGAGAGGGCCTCCCGCAACACTGGGGACACCCGGCAAGGAGCGTTCTGCCAGCTGGCGGCATCCAGCTCCCACGCCTCGGGCTGGAGGTCCACCTGGTCGTATTGGCGGGTGTAGTCGACCACCGCAAGATCACCCCGGGCAAGCACGTCATCCAAAATCGCAGCAACGGTTTGGCGGGTGGCCTGGTCCGCTCCGGCGACTCGGGGGAGATAGGGATCCAGCGCCTCAAATGGAGGAACCGTCAGCCTGCGAATCACGGTAGTGTCCGGTTATGACTTGGTACAAAGGTTAATTGGCCATAAGGAGGATACGCCCTAAATTCAACCATGCCAAAGATTGTTGAATATGGGGACGGGGTGGCAGATTGGGGGCCACTCCCCATTTGAGGCTTAAGCCATGAACTCAGATCGCAAAACCCAGAGGCTGGGCGTCGCTGCCGGATTGCTATTTGGCATCGCTTCAGGCGTCGGTTTCGGCGCCACCTTGGACAACATCTGGATTGGCATCGGGTTTGGCGTCGCCCTTGGTAGCGCAGTCGTTCTTGCCTTCAGCTCTGCGGGGTCGCACAGCAAAAGGTGAGGTGGGGTCAGGTAAGGTAGGGTGAAGGGCCGGGGCTACTTCCCCGGCCTTTCTTCTTTGGCTCAAGCTGAATCCCTCGCACGAACATCGCCCCAATGTTACGCTTGAACATTATGGAAGAGACCCAGCCTGGCTCGATCGGCCTGCGGCTACTGGCGGTGGTGGTCTTGGTGGTCGCGAATGCTTTTTTCGTGGCGGCCGAGTTTGCCCTCGTGTCGGCCCGGCGCACTCGTATCGAGGCAATGGTTCGGCAGGGCGATAGAAAGGCTAAGGCGGTGCAGGCGGCGCAACAAGACCTCTACCGCCAGCTCTCCGCCGCACAGCTGGGAATCACCGTCGCCTCGATCCTCCTCGGGTTCGTGGCCGAAGATACCGTCGCCTTCTTCCTTCGCGACTGGTTCGCCTCACTTCCGACATGGCTCTCTTTTCTGGCCCGCGGCGGGATTGCCTCCGTGATTGCCCTGTCGTTGATCTCCTTCCTGCACGTGGTGTTCGGAGAACAGGCACCCAAGGCACTCGCCATCACCTACCCGGAATCGGTCAGTCGTTGGGTAGCCACGCCGCTCCTAGTCTTCTCCTGGATTACCCGCCCCGCAACCGGGCTGCTCAACTCCAGCGCCAATTGGCTGATCCGCCTCATGGGCATTAAGGACGCGGCGTCGGAGTTGGAGCGGATCCATTCGCCGGAAGAGATCCGGATGCTGGTGGAGCAAAGCGAGGAAGGCGGCGGCCTGCAGCAACAGGACGCCCGGTTGCTCGAGGGCGTGTTCGAGTTCAGTGAGAAGACCGCTCAGGAAGTGATGACCCCGCGGACCCAGATGGCCGCGCTGGAGGCCGACCTGACGGTCGAAGCGGCGGCCGACCAGGTGGCCATCCACGGCCGCTCGCGCTATCCGGCGTATACCGAGTCGCTGGATGACATCATCGGGGTGGTGCACGCCAAGGACATCCTCTCCGCCCTGCGCTCCCGGCCGGGACAGACCATCCGGGTGATCATGCGGTCTCCGCTCTTCGTCCCCGGAACCCGCGAGGTGGAGGACGTGCTGGCCGACATGAAGCGGCTCAAGACCCACCTGGCCCTGGTGCTGGACGAGTACGGCGGGACGGCCGGGCTGGTGACCATGGAGGACTTGCTGGAGGAGATCGTGGGGCCGATCTACGACGAGCACGATCCCCAGGATCGTTCTGGCTCGGACGAGGGCGGTCCCCGCCTGGACGGCTCCACGCCCATCTCGGAGTTCAACACGGAGTACGAGGGCGCGCTGGACGACACCGACTACACCACCATCGGCGGCTATGTCTTCGGCCAGCTGGGCCGGCTGCCGCGGGTGGGAGACCGGGTGACCGCTGGCCCATTCACCTTCGAGGTGGTCGAGATGGACGGGCGGCGGGTGAAGACCATACGGCTGCACATATCCCGGCCGGAAGAGGCCGGGGCAGAGGACACTACGGCCGCAAAGCCGGCGTAGCGGTTCGGTTCCTAGCGGCGAGCTGAGTCGCCAGCTCCAGGGCGGCGCGCATGCTGGACGGATCGGCCTTTCCGGTACCCGCGATGTCCAGAGCCGTGCCGTGATCCGGTGAGGTGCGGGGAAACGGCAGCCCCAGCGTGACGTTCACCGCTCGGCCGAATGCGGCCACCTTGATCGCTGTCATGCCGACGTCGTGATAGGGCGCCAGTACCGCATCGAACTCGCCCCGCAGTGCCCGGACGAACACGGTATCCGCCGGCAGCGGGCCCGCCGCAGCCAGCGTCCGCGCCGCGGGAGCCAGGACCCTCTCCTCCTCGTCTCCGAAGAGTCCCGATTCGCCTGCGTGAGGATTCACCGCACACACCGCGAGTCGAGGGCGATCCATTCCCCACCATTCCCGCAATGCCGTCTGCACCACGCGTCCGGTGCGTACCACGCGATCCGTGGTGAGCAACGCCGGAACATCTCGGAAGGGAATGTGGGTGGTCACCAGCACGACGCGAAGCGTGGGCCCGCCATCGAGGCGCCCCTCCGCGGCCAGCATCATGGCGACGTCGACGTCTCCGGCCAGGTGGGCCAGCCACTCGGTGTGTCCGGGATAGGGAAATCCTGCGAGGTGAAGCGCATGCTTGTGGGCCGGAGCGGTGACAATGCCGTCCACCTCACCGCTGAGAGCGAGCTTGGCCGCGGTTTCCACCGCGTTGCCGGCGATACGGCCCGCCCGCATGGTCCGGCTTCGGTCCGCGGTATCGCCGGATCCCAGACCCCAGGTTCCCACGCTGAGCCGGCGGTCGGCCGGAATCGAGTCAATCTGATCGTCGGCCCCGACCAGCGTAATTTCTGCCGGAAGGGGCCGAGCCAGGGCGCTGGCAGTGATCTCGGGACCGATTCCGCGCGGATCACCCAGCGTCACCGCGATCCGAGGTAGTTTACCCGGCCTCAGGTCCTGATCTCGACGTAGGTCGACCGGCGCAGCCGGTCGAGATACCGCCGGATGGCGAGCTGCTGGCCCAGCTGCTCCCGGATTCGATCGTGTACGTCTTCGTACCTGATTTCACCCTCGGGCCGCCGGTCGATCACCTGCAGCACCACGAACTGGTCTCGATTGCCGGAGCCCGGCATGGTGAAGACCGGAAGAATGGAGCCCCGACCGGAGTCGGCCACCACCTTGGCATAGTTCTCCGGCAGCTTGGTGACCGGAACGTTCGCGGCCTCCTTCTCTGCCGAACGGTCGTGATAAAGCCGCTGCAGCGAGTCGAAGGAGGCGCCGGCCAGCAGCGCGGCCCGGATCGACTCGGCCCGGGCGCGCGCACTGTCCACGTTCGCCGAATCGATGTGCGGCACCAGCAGGATGTGCCGGGCCTGGACCTCGGCCGGCTGCACCCGCTCGACCTGAATGATGTGGTAACCGAACGGCGATTCCACCGGGTCTGAGATCATGCCGGGCCTGAGGGAGAAAGCCACCTTCTCAAACTCCGGCACCATCACGCCCCGGCGGAACCAGTTGAGTGAGCCCCCCTGTTCCTTCGACCCCGGGTCCTGGGAAAAGCGACGGGCCGCAACGGCAAAGTCGGCGCCCCTGCGGAGCTCCAGCACGATCGAGTCGGCCTCCGCCTTCGTCTTGGCCTTGGCCTCGGCGGAAGGCATCGGCGTTACCACGATCTGGCGAAACGACAGGGTGGCGGGACGGGTGCCCAGTGAAGCCTTCTGCTCTTCGAAGTACTCCTTCATCTCCTTTTCGGTGGGCGCCACGGATTTGAGCTTGCCATCGTTGCGCAACTTCTCGATCAGCCGGTTCTGGTAGGCGGCCCTGCGCTGCTGGTCGGTCAGCCACCGGCGGTACTCCTCCGGCGTCTGAAATCCGGCCTTCTTCAACTCCGCGGCATACTCCATCTCGGAGTTGAAGTTGGTGCGGACTTTTTTCACCTGCTCTTCGACCCCGGTGGCGATCTCTTCGTCGGTGACTTTGATGGAGGTGTCGCGCATGGCCTGTTGCACCAGCAGCTCTTCATCGATGATGGAGGAGACGATCTGCTGGCGTATCGCTCGAATGCCTTCGGGATTGTCGGGGAGCTTGACCCCCTGGGACTGCCGGGAGAAAAGCTCCTCGTCCACCTGAGAGGCCAGCACAGGCCGATTGCCCACCACCGCCACAACCCGGTCCACCACGAACGTGGTGTCTCGGGGAGGAGCGGTGGCAACGGTCGAATCCTGAGCGGACAGCCCGGCGGCGGTTCCCACCGCGAGCAAAATCAGAGCACCGATCTCTCTCATACTCATCGCTTACGGCTTCTTCTTCGGCGGAGGCGGCTTGGCGCCGGAGTTCTCCGGTGCCTTCCCGGCGGCTGGCGCCTGGGGCTCACCTGGAGTCGGCGCTATGCCCGGGATCGGCGCCGGGCCAGGCGCCCGCTGCATCGGTCCTGTTTGGGCTCGGGTCGAATCCGTCTTGGGCCGTTGTGCCTGCGCCAGCTCCACCGCACGATTGAGCCCGGCATCGTACACCCGGTAACTGGATTGATCCC
>DATKJJ010000396.1:0-3472 GCA_035543695.1 Gemmatimonadales bacterium
GGCGGAGTGGCTCTGACGAACACCGAAGTGATCACGGTGATCATGCAGGGGTCAGTGACCGAAGTTACCATCGCCCCAGAGCCCTCCACTTCTGCTGAAAGCTTCACCGCTACAGTACGGGTGAGCAGCAGTGGAGCGGGCACCCCGACTGGTACCGTAAACGTGTTCTCGTTTGCCCTGACAGGTGGATGTGACAACGTGCCCCTGAATGGCGACGGTGTTGCGACCTGCACCTTCCCTGCGAGCCCGCCCGGCACTTATCGGATCGAAGCCGCATACTCCGGCGACGATCAGTTCGAGGAGAGCTCAGGCAGTGCGGATCACGTGGTGGTGGCGCCCGCAACCTCCAATCTGCGCGCTGCCAAATAAGATTGATGTAGGTGAGTAGGTCTAAACGAGAGCGACGAATCGGCTGGCGCAGCGATTCGTCGCTCTTGCATCTGCTGCCCCGCTGCCCCGCTTACACCCCCGCAAACCAGGGATACCCCTGATCCTCCCAGTAGCCGCCCGGCCGCTCGCGGGTAAACGTCATTGCCGTGAGATACTTGGTGAGCTTGTAGCCCAGCTTGATCGGAGAGTAGAGCCGGAGCGGCGCACCGTGATTCATCATCAAGGGGCGGTCGTTCCAGGCGTACGCCAGAATGGTCTGCGGATGCATCGCGCTGGCCAGGTCCCAGCCGTTGGAATAATTCCGGTCGAAGCTGTCGAAGCGGAGATACCGTGCCTCAGGAGTCGGGTGCACCAGCGCTGCGACAGTGGAAACCGGGACGCCGGTCCAGGTGCCGATCGCGGTCCAGCCCTCGACGCAGTGGTGCTTCACCGTATAGGTCAGCCGCGGCAGCCCTTCGAGCATCTCGCGGGTGAGCCGAAGCGGCTGTCGCACCAGGCCGCGAACCTCGAGCGCCCAGGTATCCTGGGCCACGCCGGGAAATTTCCCGGTATCGTTGTAAGTGATCGAGTAAGAAGGAAAGTTCTGGGGCGCGGTTCGGACGCTCACCGGATACTCCGGGGCCAGCCGCTGTCGCCCGAGAAAAATCTTCTCACCCACCCAGTCGTTGATCCGGCTGAACAGCCGGAGCTTGGGCGCCAGCGTGGGTCCTCCGTCCCAACCGCACGCGGCCAACGCCCCCAGCGGTCCAGCCACCACTCCCAGCCTCAGGAGATCGCGGCGATTCAAGCCCCGGCCGGGCTCAGTCATGGCTGGGGAACCTTCCCCGGTACCACCCGGTGATCATGGCGCGAAGCGAGGCCGGGTCTACCACCAGCACCAGCACGACGTGCAGCAGAGTGAAGCCGACGAAGACCCAGACGGAGAGGAAGTGCCAGTAGCGGGCCAGCTCGTAGCCGCCGAAGAGCGCGGTGAGCCAGGAGAGCTGCACCGGCTTGTAGATGGCGAACCCGCTGGCTGTGGCCAGTGCTCCCACCACCACAATGAGCGTGTAGGCCAGCTTCTGCAGCGCGTTGTGCTTTCCCTGCGCGGGATGTTCCGGGCGAAGACCCAGATAGTAGCGCTGCATCTGCCAGGCGGGACCGATGTCGCGGAAGCGGAACAGCAGCGAGCGCCACTCACCGGTGAGTCCGAGGAAGCCGAGGTAGATCAGGCCGGTGATGACGAAGGGCCACGCGAGGGCGAAGTGCCAGTTGAGACCCGCGGCCAGCCATCCACCCAGCCGGGCCCACTGAGGGAAGCTCTTCCCGTCCCACGGATTCGGTAGGGGATAGACGTCTCCGCGGGGCCCGAAATGCCGGTAGGCACCGTAGATCTGGAGCCCGCTCCCGATCATGCCGAGCAGCAGCACCGCATTGAGCCAATGGGTGACCCGTACGATACCGTGATGGCGTTTGACCATGATTCTGAAAGATCGCACCGGGCAGCTATCTTGGCGAGTAATGGACCAGATCAGATGAACGATTTCCCGGTACTGATCGCCGGCGCCGGACCGACCGGGCTCGCGCTTGCCCTGTGGTTGACCCGCCTCGGCATTCGTGTCCGAATCATTGACCGAAGCACGGGACCCGGACTCACCTCCCGCGCGCTCGCGGTTCAGGTCCGCACTCTGGAGTTCTACCGGCAGCTCGGCATCGCCGATCTGGTGATCGACGGCGGCGTCGAGATCGCCGGGATCAACTTCTGGGTTGAGGGGGCCCGCCGGGCGCGGGTGCCGTTGCGCCAGATCGGAGAAGGGATGAGCCCGTACCCCTTCGCCCTGGTGTTTCCGCAGGACGCGCACGAGCGGCTGCTGATCGCGCAGCTGGAAAAGCTGGCTGTAACGGTGGAGCGCCGGACCGAGCTGATCCGGATGAGCCAGGATGCCGCCGGAGTCAGCGTCACTCTTCGCCGCCCCGATGGAACCGAGGAAAACGCGCGAGTCGACTACCTGGCCGGATGCGACGGCGCCTCCTCCACCACACGGGAGCAGATGGGCATCGGCTTTCCGGGAGGTACCTACTCAGGACTCTTTTACGTGGCCGACGTGGATGCGTCAGGTCCGGCGATCGACCGGGAGCTGCACGTCGATCTGGAGAACGCCGACTTCGTGCTGCTGTTCCCGATGAAGGCACCGGGACGGGTTCGACTGGTTGGCCTGGTACGCGAACAGGAAAAGACCGGGTCCGGTGAGCTGAGCTTCGACGATGTACGCGGCAAAGCCATCGAGCACCTGAGGCTCACCATAGGCACCGTGCACTGGTTCTCGACCTATCGGGTGCACCACCGCGTGGCGGACAGCTTCCGGAACAGCCGCGCCTTTTTACTGGGCGACGCTGCCCACATCCACAGCCCGGTGGGCGGACAGGGGATGAACACCGGCATCGGCGACGCGGTGAACCTGGCCTGGAAGCTGGCGGCGGTGCTGAAGGGAAGGGCAGCGCCGAGTCTGCTGGACAGCTACGAGCCGGAACGGATTGCCTTTGCCCGGCGCCTGGTGGCCACCACCGACCAGGGGTTCACCATCGTCACCCGGCGTGGCGCCATCGCTCAATTCGTGCGCACCCGGCTGGTTCCCATGTTGGTGCCTTCGTTGAGCCGGCTGCCGCAGTTTCGGCGCTTCCTGTTTCGCACCGTCTCGCAGATCGTGGTGAACTATCAAGGGAGCCCCTTGAGTGCCGGTTCCGCGGGCTCGGTCCGGGGCGGCGATCGCCTCCCCTGGGTCCCTATCAAGGAGGGAGAAGACAACTTTGCGCCGCTGGCGTCCATCGACTGGCAGGTCCACCTGTACGGCGAGGCTCGCGCCGGCCTGGTCGAGGGCTGCGCCGCGCTCCGGCTGCCGCTGCACATCTTCCCCTGGATGCCGGCGATGGAGACGGCCGGCCTCGAGCGCGGAGCACTCTACCTGATTCGGCCCGACGGCTACGTCGCCCTGGCCGACTCCGAATCCATCCCCGAGCATTTGCGCCGCTACTTCGAGGAGCGCGGCATCACCCCGGCATAGCCGCGCGATCACGGCCTATCCTGACGCAAGGGTAAGACCGA
>DATKJJ010000397.1:0-2707 GCA_035543695.1 Gemmatimonadales bacterium
GCACCGCCGCCAATGCGGAGCACCCTGCCAGACTCTTCGTTCCCTGCGGGGATCAGCGCCCGCAAGGATTCATGCGCGATCAGAAAGAAGCAGCCGGCCCCGAGAGCGCTGAGCAACGCGCTCAGCAGATTGGTCCGAAACGCGTATTCCCCAATCGGGAACAGCATGGCCCAGACGTGCGCAATCATCACGAACAATGGCGTTCCGGGGGGATGCGGTATGCCGAGTGTCTTAGCCGCGGCGATGAACTCGCCGGCATCCCAGAACGTGACCGTCGGAGCGAGCGTAAGCAGATAACCCAGCAAGACCAGACCAGTGACGCCCAAGGCGGCCGTGTAGGGAGACCGGGAAGTCACTAGGCCAGTACTCCGAGCGATTGGGTGAGCGCCAGGGTTTCGCGCGTCTCGGCAACGGCGTGGATCCGAAACAGACGGGCTCCCCGTTCGGCGGCCAGGGCGCAAGCGGTGGCGGTAACCCTATCGCGCTCTTCGAGTGACAAACCGCTGACAGCGCCCAAAAAGCGCTTCCGGGAAGGGCCTACTAGAATCGGCCTGCCCAGCGCCCGCAGAGCGGGGAGTTGATCCAACAGTACCATGTTTTGCTCCACGGTCTTGCCGAAACCAAAGCCAGGATCCACCACTGTCGCCTGCGGTCCTACACCGGCCTGGGCGGCCCGCTCCAGTGCCTCCCGCAGCTCCCGAACCACTGCGCCCACTACATCACCCTCGTACTCGGCATGAGTGTAAGAGGCGAGCTCGAGAATAGATCCTCGGGAATGCATCAGGATGATTCCCGCGCCGGCGCGAGCCACCACTCCCGCCATGGCTCCGTCGAGTCGCAACGCCGAGACATCGTTCACGATCGCAGCACCGGCGTTCAGCGCGGCCTCGGCCACGCGAGCTTTCACGGTGTCGATGGAAAGCATCAGCGAGGGATGCTCCCGGACCAGCGCCTCGATCACCGGAATGACCCGCCGCAACTCCTCGTCCTCGGGCACGGACTCGGTGCGGCCCGGCCGGGTGGACTCGCCGCCCACGTCCAGAAGAGCGGCTCCATCTCGCAGTAATTGCTCACCGTGGGCCAATGCGCTGTCGACCTGCGCGAATCGGCCCCCGTCGCTGAAGCTGTCGGGCGTCACGTTGAGAATCCCCACCAGAACGGCGTGCTCCAGCGACACCTCACCGCGGGCGGTTTGCCAGCGGGTGACCGGTTCGGCCGGGAGGACCAGCGAAATCCCCTGGGCCAGCTCTCTCAACGGTTCGGGAACACTCCAGGGCCGGGCGAGAACACTCAGGCGGGAGCGGCTACCGGCCACGATCGCCCAGGAATCTCCGGTCACCACCTCGAGCCCGAGACCACCAGCAAAAGGGACCAGGGCCTCGATGGCTCCCTGGTCCAATGCGGTGAGATGAAAAGCGGCGGTTTCGATTCCTACGGAGGCATTCTCCGCCAGTTCCGCTTCCCAGCCATGCGAGCAGAGCGCTTCACGCACCGCGCGCGAGGAGTGGAGCGCCAGCGGCGTAACATTCACGCGCCGGCAGGTTCCGCCGGGGGCGCTCCTAGGATAGGCGCGCGGGCCGAGGTCGCGCCGGGTTTCGTGCTCGGGTTGGCCGGAGACGCAGCCGGCTCGGCCGGCGGAAGAGTGCGGGGTGGTAACGGCTGGTTCTTTACCAGCCGGTCGAGGTCCTCACGGTCGATGGTCTCCCGATCGAGCAGCGCCTGGGCGATCCGATCGAGCAGCTCGCGGTTCTCACTCAGAATAGCGCTGGCCCGCGAGTAGGCCTCGTCGATCAGGCGTTTGACCTCCCCGTCCACCATCTGTGCCGTGCGCTCCGAGATCTCCCGTCGCTGAGCAAATTCCCGGCCGAGGAAGATCTCCTGCTCCTTGTCGCCCACAGCCAGCGGTCCGATCAGCTCGCTCATGCCGAACTGGGTCACCATTCGGCGGGCGAGACCGGTGGCCCGCTCGATGTCGTTGCCTGCCCCCGTGGTAACCTTGTCGGCCCCGAACACCTGCTCCTCCGCCACCCGGCCGCCGAAGAACATGGCCAGGCTGCCGATGAGCCAGTCCTTGGTGTAATTGTGCCGATCCACCTCGGGGAGCGAGGCGGTGAGGCCCAGAGCCCGGCCCCGCGGGACGATGGTGACCTTATGGATCGGATCGCTGCCCGGAATCTTGATGGCAACGATGGCGTGCCCCGCCTCATGGTACGCGGTCAGGGTTCGCTCGGCCTCGGTGAGCACCAGACTCCGGCGCTCCACGCCGAGCATCACCTTGTCCTTGGCGTCCTCGAAGTCGGACATGTCGACCAGGGTCTTGTTCCGCCGAGCCGCGAGCACCGCCGCTTCATTGACCAGGTTGGCCAGGTCGGCGCCGGCCATCCCCGGAGTGCCCTTGGCTATCACCTCGAGTCGCACATCGCTCGCCAGTGGAATCTTGCGGGTGTGTACCCGGAGGATGCCCTCCCGGCCCCGCACGTCCGGCGCGTCAACCACGATCTGCCGGTCGAACCGGCCCGGGCGGAGGAGCGCGGGGTCGAGCACGTCAGGCCGATTGGTTGCGGCAATCAGGATGACTCCGTCGTTCGACTCGAAGCCATCCATCTCCACCAGCAACTGATTGAGGGTTTGTTCCCGCTCGTCGTGTCCGCCACCGAGCCCGGCGCCCCGGTGCCGTCCCACCGCGTCGATCTCGTCAATGAAGATG
>DATKJJ010000398.1:0-2120 GCA_035543695.1 Gemmatimonadales bacterium
GATGGCGCGGCTCGCACTCGGCCTCGATGAGGGAGAAGCGCCAGCCTTGCTCCACGAATCCATAGACCAGCTCAGCGACGGCGGTATCCAGCTCGAGGTCGCCATCGAGATACACCCGGATGATATTGGCCAGACGATCTGATTTCGACATTCCTATTCCTCAGCGCTTGATATTTCTTCGTCCTCAGTACTAAAGATGCCTTCAAGCCAAATCGGCGTCGAGGTATACCTGTCTACGCTCTGTCTCTGGCTCCTCACCCTTCTGCTGGCGCCGCTCACCCCCGCAGATCGGGTCAGGATTACCGAAGCCGCGCGGCTGGTGCACCAGCTGGGAGATCGCCTCTGGCCCGGCCAGGCCGGTACACCGGTGCGGGTCCTGCTGCTTCGGGATTCAGCCGAGTTTCTGGTCGGACCCGACGTCCGCGGCAAGGATTTCGTCGCCACCGGCGACTCTCTCCTGGGGCATCAGGTCTGGACTCGGCCGGGCCATTTCCCTCCCACGCTGGTCGCCACGTTTCCGGTGGATGGAATGCCCACTATCGTGGTCGGCACTCCCCAGCGCACCGGGATGTCCTCCACTCGATGGGTACTGACCCTGCTGCACGAACATTTTCACCAGTGGCAGTACAGCCAGACCTGGTACTACCCTGGGGTGGCGCGGCTCGGCCTTTCGGGGGGCGATAGCACCGGGATGTGGATGTTGAACTACTCCTTTCCCTATGACTCCGTACCGGTGCGCGAGGCTGTGCGGCGGCTAGCCTTGGCGCTGCGTGCGGCGCTCGACCCTGAAGGCAAATCCGGGGTCGAGCCGGTCATACGAGCCCGGGATGCGCTGCGGGGACAACTCTCAACCGCCGATTACCGCTACCTGGAGTTTCAGCTTTGGCAGGAAGGCGTGGCCCGATACGTCGAGTATCGCGCCGCGAACCTGGCCTCAGGCGGAAAGCCGCCCGGCGACTTCGCGGCCTTGCCGGACTACCAACCATATGCCGCTGCCGCCGCCGACCGCCGACGAGGTCTGCTTCAGGAGCTGGAGGAAACGGATCTCCAGCGAAATCGCCGGGTCAGCTTCTACCCCATCGGTGCCGCGATCGCCCTCCTCCTGGACCGAACGACAGGACAGGCGTGGAAGGAGGCCTACTCTCGCCGGCCGTTCGCGCTGGCCGCTCTGCTCGAGAGCAAGGCCAAGTAACTCACACCACGGATTGGGACCGGTGGATGGGTCACTCGCCTTTGGCGGCGGCGATCCCGGCAGCCCGGCCGGTTGCCCAGGCCCACAGAAAATTGTATCCCCCGATCGGGCCAAAGGCGTCCAGTACCTCACCACAGAGGAAGAGTCCCGGATGCCTGCGGCTCTCCATGGTCCTCGGATCGATCTCGGCCAGGCTTACCCCACCACCCGTGACCTCCGCCTTCCGGTAGCCCTCGTCGCCGGTCCACGGCAACTCACCCCGTACCAGTACTCCAATGAGGCGGAGGCGCTCTTCCCGTCCCAGCTGTGCCAGCGTTCGGGATGATGGGACTGCGGCCATTCCAGCGAGTGCATCGGCCAGGCGCTCAGGTAACTCGCGGCGGAGGGCCCCCGCTACCGTGCGGGTCCCCTCCGGCTTCAAGGCAGCTTCCCACTCGTTCTCGTCGAGCGCGGTCCAGCGAACCGACAAGCGGGCGCCCCCACCTCCCTCGAGTCTCGAGCGGGCGATCACATGGGAGACGTCCAGCACGGAGGGTCCGCTGTAGCCCCGATGGGTAAAGAGGAAGCCCCCGGTGGCCGTGGCCTGCCTGGTTGTGTCCCCCGCGGTGATCGTCACCGGCAGGGAAATGCCGGCGAGGGCAGCGAGGCTGGGTGAATCTCCGACAACCGGCGTCAGCGCCGGATATGTGGGGTGGATTGTGTGTCCCAGCCTAGCCAGCATCCCGAGCCCGCGGCCATCACTGCCGGTGTTCGGCACCGAGAGTCCTCCGGTTGCCACGATGACCGCATCAACTCGAAGAGGAGGAGCGCGGTCGCGCTCCACCTGCCACGGCCCATCAGGTGCCGGAGCGATTCCGGTGACGGTGGTATTGGGGAAGAACTGAGCACCGCGGCGGGCGGCCAGCGCCAGCAGACCATCGCGTACGTC
>DATKJJ010000399.1:0-2433 GCA_035543695.1 Gemmatimonadales bacterium
CCCTGCGCTCACCACAGTCTTGATCGCCAAAGTCTTGCGACTGACGACTGACGGCTGGTGACTACCTTCTATAACCCACCCGCCAAATTGTTCCCCTCTGATCATCCGATATGTAGAGCGCTCCATCGGCCCCAACGGTGAGTCCCGCAGGCCGGTGGGCCGCATTTCCAGGATCCTTTGCGCTGCCGGCAAACCCATCGGCGAACACCCGGTACTCACCCGACGCCTTTCCCTGTGCCATCGGCTGGAAAACGACGTTGTAGCCTTCCTGGGGTTCGGGCGCCCGATTCCACGATCCGTGAAAGGCGATGAAGGCTCCGCCCCGGTACTCCTGCGGGAACATGCTGCCGTGGTAAAAAGCCAACGCGTTGGGCGCCCAGTGAGCCGGAAATGCGGCCACGGGGGCCAGCTTGCTGGTGCAGCGGCCTGCGGTCTTCTTGTCACCACCGTACTCTGGCGCCAACACCAGCTGCTTCAGCGTGGGATCGTAGTAGCAGTAGGGCCAGCCGTAGTCTCCACCCTGCTGGATCCGGAGCAGCTCCTCCGCGGGGAGATTGGCCCCCTCCTTCGCGTTGTAGAGCTTTCTCCAGTCGCCCAATTGGTCGCGGCCGTGCTGGGTGGAGTACAGCGTGCCGTCATCCGGATAGAAGGCGAGCCCTCCCGCGTTCCTGATTCCGGTGGCGTAGCGCTGCGCCGGGCTCCACCGCTGGCCGGGCTGGTGGCTGAAGCGCCAGATCCCGGCCCGCTGCTCCAGCTCACGACAGGGATCGTGGCCCGGAGACTGCCCTTCCCGATCCTTCACCTGGCAGGAGTTGGTGGCCGAGCCGATGTTGACATAGAGGCTCTTGCTGTCGACCGCGATCGGGTGCATCGGGTGTCCACCCTTCGTCACCAGGCCGGAGACGATTACCTCGGCCTTGCCGGCAGGAACCAGATCGCTTTCCGACACCCGATAGCGGACGATGGTGCTGTCGGCCTCCGCATACAGCTCGTCGCCGTTCAGGGCGATCCCGGTGCCGCCTTTGCTGCCGGATTCGCTGGTGCTGCCGAAGCGGCGGATCACGTCGGCCCTACCATCGCCGTTGGTGTCACGGAGCGCGATCAGAAATCCGCCCGCAGGCACCCGCCGGGTGGAGTCGTAGGGCGAGTGCCAGGTGTTGGCGTAGATGGTTCCACCGGGACCTGCCGCGAGGTGACGGGTCGAGCCCAGGTTCTCCGCGAAGACCGTCGCGGTGAAACCCGAAGGGAGCTTGAGCTCCACCTGGCCGGAGGCGGTCGCGGTGCTTTGCGCCGGATCGGCCCCAGTGGTGTCGGAAGCGGGCCGGCTGCGCTCGCCGTTGCTGCACCCGAGCGCTATTGTCGCGGCGGCAGCCAGAATCACGGTCTTCATTTGTCACTCACCTTGTAGATGCTGAGACGATTCCCTGAATTCTCCGGCACAACCAGGAATCCGCGTTTGCGGTCCACGATCAGATCGGCCGGCGACTCGAGGCCGCCCATGATCTTGACCGGCTTGCCCCGCTCCCGCTGAGCCAGGAACAGGTCCCCACCCACGTTGTCGCTGATGTAGAAGGCGGCGCCGGAAGCAGGATCGATCCCGTCGGGTGAGCCGAGCCCTTGGGCCAGCTCCCGCCAGCTGCCCTTTCCGTCGGTCATGGAGAGCACGCCCGTCCGGTATCCTACGGCGTACAAGGTGTCACCGCCGCCGGCGAAGAGACCGTTCACGCTGGACTGCGCCCGCACGGTGTCGCTGCCGGGGACTACCGTTGGCGGTTTCCCTGGCGCCAGCCGGAACACCGCGCCGTGGCCCGCAGCGGTCGAGTCACCGGTGTCGCTGACGTAGAGCGAGCCACCGGAGCCGGCAGCGAGGTCATTGAGAAAGTGAAGTGGGCGGGGAAAGCTCTTGGCGGGATACACCAGCTCGGCTTTGCCGCGGGTGACCCGATACACACCCTTGCGATCGGCTACCCAAAGGGTGGAGCCGACGAACAGCACGCCGCAGGGGTCCTCCAGTCCGCGGGCGTAGACTTCGCGAGTGCCCTTGTCCGGATCGACCCGGTACACCGCCCCGTCGGTTCCGTTGTCGAACTTGCCGAAGGCGCTGACGTACCAGGCCCCGTCCGGGCCGACGGCGACGCTCTCGGGGCCTGGGATCGAATCGATGACCCGGACCCGCACTCCCAGGTGTGACGGCTCCTGGCTCCAGAGCTGACCTGAGACCAGGCTGAGAAGCAGGACAAGCGGGAAACGCATATCATCCTTCCGCAAGGAAAAGAGTGGTCCGCATCCGACTCAAGCCCCTACGATCCCGTCCCAATGTAGTGTCAGGGGGACACGTTTGTCTCGATGGATTCGCGCCGGCCCTGAGACTCGCATCTGCCCCACTGAGAACTTGGACTTGTAACCGGATCGCTTGCGCGGGAACGAGCCTTC
>DATKJJ010000400.1:0-2989 GCA_035543695.1 Gemmatimonadales bacterium
CTGCAGTCCGGGAATCATCTGCTGGGTCGAGTGTCAGCCACGAACAAGGACAGCTTCCTGGTCAGCACCCAGCGCATGCATCCGATCGATACTTTCAGCACCGTGGTCCACGCCGCGTATTCGACCAAGACCACCCTCACCCTCCAGGCCAACAACAGCAACGGGGCGTGGGGAACCATCCTGGGTGAAATCGATGCGCTTCGGGTCACGGAACACAGCCCCCGCTATTACTTCGGGGTCGCCCGGGTCACCTACACCAGCGGGGTTGCCGGCGTGGCATACGTCAGTATCCCCGGCACCACTCCCGGAAGCGGGCAGCGCGCCGCTCTGGGCTGGGATTATCTGCCCTCGGGGAGCGTCGTCGCGGCGCATGAGCTGGGACACAACTGGGGACGCAATCACGCGCCGTGCGGCGGCCCCGCCGGCATCGATCCTCAGTACCCGAGGGCGGACGGCAGCACCGGTGCATATGGGATGGACGTAGCCGCCAAGACGCTGGAGGCATCTACCCTGGCCGATATCATGGGCTACTGTGATCCCAAATGGATCAGTGATTACACCTACCGTGGGGTGATGAACTACCTTCGGTCGCCCAGCCCGCCCATCCTATCGTCGGTGGGCAGCGCAGACATCCAGCCGTGCCTTCTGGTGTGGGGACACATCGTGAACGATGAGATCGTTCTCGAGCCTGCATTCCAGGTCTCTACTCGGCCCGCAGTGCCCGGCCGCCGCGGTCCCTACCTGCTGGACGGTCAGGACTCCGCCGGCAAATCGATTTTCTCGATGTCATTCAGTGCCAATGCCGTGGTCGACGCTCCCGGGGCGCAGCAGAATTTCGTCTTTGCCATACCTCTCTCGACCGTCGGAGCAGCGCGGCTCGCCCGGATTCGGGTAACCGGCCAGGGGCGGCAGGCGGCGCTGGCTGATTCGGGTGGTACCATCGCTCAGGGCCCGGGAGCAGCAGCTGCAGACATTGTGGTGCGGCGCATCGCCGGCGACCGCGTGTCTCTCCGGTGGGATAGCACGGCGCATCCGATGGTGATGGTGCGCGATCCGGACAGCGGAGAGGTCCTCTCCTTTGCCCGAGGCGGCGAGGTGGAGCTGGCTACCCCGAAGGCTCAGGTGGATCTGCTGCTGTCGTCAGGGGTGCGTAGCCAGTTGCGGCGGATGCGGATCCAGTGAGGCGGTTCGCCCTTCTGGCCCTCGTGCTGTGGTCCAGCGCCTGCGCCTCGCGTAACTCGAGCTCTGGTTCAACCGAAGGTATGACGGTCGATGCTGTACCCGCTCCTGCCATTACCCTGGAGCGTACGCCCTGCTTCGGCGGCTGCCCCGTCTATCGCCTCGCGGTCACTTCTGACGGCGTCGTGAGCTACGAGGGAAAAGCCCAAGTCCGGCAGTTGGGCCAGGCGTCCTCCCGGATATCGCCCGACACAGTTCACGCTCTGCTCTCCGAGCTCGAGCGGGCTGGCTACTTCTCCTTTGCCAGCCGATACGCCGCCGCCGAGCCGGTCTGCGGCCGGTACGCCGCCGACTCCCCTTCTGTCATCACCTCCATCAGCTCTGAGGGCCGAACCAAACGGGTGGAGCACGACTACGGCTGTGGCGCCGCTCCCGGAGCCCTTGTGGTCTTGGAACGGCGGATCGATGAGGTCCTCGGCTCGGCGCAGTGGACCGGCCGCTGAATCAGATCACTTCCCGGCGCTGAGCCGGATCCATCCGATCCCGCAGCGCATCTCCCAGTAGGGTCGCCGCAACTACCACCAGCACCAGCGCTACTCCGGGCGCCGTCGCTACCCACGGAGCATTGACCAGGGTATCTCGGCCCGAGGCGATCAGATTGCCCCACGACGGGGTCGGTGGCTGCACTCCCAGCCCCAGAAACGAGAGCCCGGCCTCCAGCATGATCGCGTTGCCGACACCCAGCGCCGCGGTCACGATCACCGGAGTCATGGCGTTGGGCAGGATGTGTCGCACCAGTACTCGCGGGCCTCTGACCCCAAGGGCAACAGCACTCTCCACGAATGGGCGCGCAGAAAGCGCCCGAACTTCTCCATGCACCAGGCGCGCTACCGTCATCCAACCGGTCAAACCCAGCACAGCCACCACCAGAGCGGCACTCGGCTGCCAGAGTGAGGCCAGCAGCAGCAGGAGCACCACTCGGGGAAGCGCCAATGCAAAGTCGGTAAGCCCCAACAGCAGGGTGCCCACCGCGCCGGGCCAGAAGCCCGAAGCAGCTCCGATCAGGACTCCGATTGTCACCGAGAGCAGCACAGCGAGCACCCCGACTCCCAGGGAAATCCGCGCGCCATACGCCAGACGGGCCCACACGTCGCGTCCGAAGCGGTCGGTGCCCAAGGCGTGAAAAGCGCCGTGCACATCGGTACTTAGTGGGGGCAGGAAGCGGGTGGCGACGATGTCCCGTTGCACCACCGGATCGCCGGCCAGGAGTGGAGCCGCCAGCGCCACGACCATGGCCAATAGGATCACCAGCAGCCCGAACTGCGCCCGCCGGTCCCGGAGCAAGGAGTGCGACGCTACCATCACTGGGCTCCCTGGGGGGCGGTACGTACCCTCGGATCAACCCATGCGGTCAGGAGCTCGGCCACGAGGTTGCCGGCCACCACCAGGGCCGCGCTCACTGCGGTTGCCGCCATGATGACCGGGTAGTCCCGCGCCCCTACTGCTTCGACCATGACACGGCCGACGCCCGGCCAGGCAAAAATGGACTCGATGAACACCGCGCCCGAGAACAGGGCGGGCAGCGAAAGACCCAATAGGGTCACCACCGGGATCAGGGCGTTCCGCAGGACGTGCCGAAAATTCACCTGCGCCGGTGGAAGTCCCTTGGCCCGTGCCACGGCGACGTGCGGCGCGCCGCGCACATCGAGCATTGCCCCTCTCACGTACCGCGCGACGCCGCCCACACCGATGAGCGTCAGGGTGGTCAAGGGCAAGGTTAAGTGGCGAAGCCGATCTGCCACGCGGCCCC
>DATKJJ010000401.1:0-2694 GCA_035543695.1 Gemmatimonadales bacterium
GCATGACCCGCACCGGAATGTCGTCCGGGCCGATGTGCGGCACCGCATCGGGATTGGCCGACATGCAGAGCACCGCCACACTGGGCCGGTACCGGGCTAGCGTTTCCGACACCTGCCGCCCATCGATGCCCGGCATCGACAGATCGGTCAGCACCAGGTCGAACGGATCCTCCCGGCCCTGAATCAGAGTCAATGCTGCCTCGCCGTCCGGGGCGAGCTCGACGTGGAAGCCTTCGGACTCGAGCCTCCGGCGGACCAGCTGCCGCTGGGCCGGCTCGTTGTCCACGACCAGCACGGTGGCTCCGTGCCAGATGGGTCCATGTGGAATAGTGGACGAGGTCATATCCCCCCTTGGGCGGCCATACTGAAGATTACCGCCACGATTGGGCGACGGGCCAGCCTATCATGATCGTGTGCGGGCGAGATCCTTCGGAGTCTCCCTCCGCGTGCCCGCCCTCACCGATTCCAGGTCCGAAAACGGCCAGCATGCCCCGATGCCGCATGCTAAGGTACAGACCATGACCGCTGTCGCCCCATCGTCCCTCAATCATGAAGCCTGGAGCCGAGCCGTCGTCTCCCGCGACCCGCGGTTCGACGGGGTGTTCTATGTGGGCATCAGCACCACCGGGATCTACTGCCGCCCGGTCTGTCCGGCACGGATCTCCGATCCCGAACGGAGGCGATTCTTCGCCTCGGCCGCGGCAGCCGAGCAGGAGGGGTTCCGCCCGTGCCTGCGATGCCGGCCGGAGCTGGCTCCCGGACTGGCGGTGTGCGATGCCGTGCCCCGGGTAGCACGGGCGGCAGCCACGCGCATTGCAGCCGGCGGTCTCAACGGCCGGAGCGTCGCCGACCTGGCTGACGAGCTTGGGGTGAGCGAGCGACACCTGCGCCGAGCTATGGAACGCGAGCTGGGCGTGTCGCCCATCGAGCTGGCGCAAACCCATCGCCTTCTACTTGCCAAGTGCCTGTTGACGGACACCAGCCTGCCGGTTACCAAGATCGCATTCGCCAGCGGATTCCAAAGCTTGCGGCGATTCAACACGGTGTTCCAGCAGCGTTATCGGCTGAGTCCGACCGTACTGCGCGATCGGCCGCGCGCGACTCCTATACCGTCGTCCGATCTTCCGGGCGATTGGATTCGGTTGACCCTGGGTTTCCGAGCACCACTGGCGTGGGATGAGCTGGTAGGAAGCATCGCACCCGATACGGCAGCTGGCGTCGGTGTGGTGGAGGGCTCCCGGTACGGGAGAACCGTTGCGCTGGAGGGGTGCCGGGGAGTGATCTTCCTCGAGAATGCGCCCGGGTCGGCGAGCCCACACGTCAACCTGGATTTCACGGTATCGCTGTTGCCGGCCCTCATGCCACTCCTGGCCCGACTCCGGCACCTGCTGGATCTGGACGCGGAGCCCGCGGTCATCGATGGCCATCTCGCCGAAGCAGGGCTGGCCGACCTGGTCAATCAATGCCCGGGACTCAGATTCCCGGGCGCCTTCGATGGGTTCGATGTCGCCGCGCGCGAGCTGCTGGGAATCGATTGTCTGGCCCGGGTGACGGCGGAGCTGGGCGAGAAGTTCGAGACCGGTATCGCGTCGCTCAACAGACTGGCTCTCACCCCGTACCGCGTCGCCGAAGCCGCGTCGTACATGACCCATCTGGGTGTTCCGGGCGCGCGAGCAGATGCATTGGCGGCAGTGGCTCAGGCACTGGCGGAAGGCGCGCTGCAATTGGAGCCCGGAGACGATCTGTCGTCGACCGTGGAGGCACTCACCGGGATTTCTGGTGTGGGCGCTCGAACCGCCACGGCCATCGCGATACGGGCGCTACATTGGCCCGACGGGTTCCCGGCGACCGATGCCGCGTTGCAGCACTCGCTCAGGGTGAGAGGAACCCGTGCTCTCCGGCGAATGGCGGAGCGCTGGCGGCCCTGGAGGAGCTATGCCGCGGCCCATCTACTCACCACGCTATCCCGTAATCCTCCCCATGGTTACTCGAGGCTCCCCACATCGTCCCGTGAAGCCGGTCGAATAGAATCCCGTTGATCGGGCCCGAGGTCCGCTCCTCGAGCTCCAGGGTGTAGCCCATCTGCTGCAGCGCGGTCTTCACGCTGTCCGGTGTGGCCGAGGCAACCAGGAGAGCGCCGGGCTTGGACTCGTGCTCGCCAAACGACGACCGCATCTGGTAGCTGTTGATGTTGTGCGCCTCCGCCGCCTGCTGCGGGGTCATCCCGAACTCGACGATGTCGAGGAACCACTGGAGCAGGTTCTGGTCCTGCGAGTCGCCCCCCTGCACCGCCATGGCGAGGTAGGGCTTGCCCTCCTTCATCGCCAAGGTGGGCGTGAGGGTGACCCGCGGCTTCTTTCCCGGCTCGATCACGTTGTACGGCCCGTCCTCCGACCGGGTGACGAAGCTCTGGGCCCGCTGGCTCAGCCCCACTCCGGTGTGCCCCGCGATCACCGCCGGGATCCAGCCCCCGCTCGGCGTCACCGTCACGACCCAGCCCTGGGCGTCGGCCGCTTCTATGGATGTGGTGCCGGCGTAGAAGTGGCGGAGGAAGGCGGAGGAAGATCGAGCACCTGCGCTATCCGGCCGAGCCACGTTGGTCCAGCCCGCGAGCATCTGGGCGAACGGATTGGTGCCGCCCTGATAGGGATACGGGTCGCCCGGCTTGACCGTCGAATCGTTGCGGGTCCAGTT
>DATKJJ010000402.1:0-4084 GCA_035543695.1 Gemmatimonadales bacterium
AACCTCGCGCTACAACCCGGCCCCAGTGGGTCTTCAGTACGTGGATCACTGCGTCGGCAACGTCGAACTCGGCGCGATGAACAAGTGGGTGAACTTCTATCAGGACGTGATGGGCTTTCGGAATCTCATTTCGTTCGACGACAAGGACATCTCGACCGAGTACTCCTCCCTGATGTCCAAGGTCGTCGCCAGCGGCAATGACCGGATCAAGTTCCCTATCAATGAGCCCGCCAAAGGGCGGAAGAAGTCGCAGATCGACGAATACCTGGAGTTCTACCGTGGCCCCGGCGTCCAGCACCTGGCCATAGCCACCAACAACATCGTGGAGACGGTCTCGTCGCTGCGTGATCGCGGCGTCGAGTTTCTCCAGGTGCCGAAGACCTACTATGAGACGGTGCTGGATCGAGTGGGCAAGATCGACGAAGATCTGGCCCCGCTACAGGAGCTGGGTATTCTGGTCGACCGGGACGACGAGGGCTACCTGCTGCAGATCTTCAGTAAGCCGGTGCAGGACCGCCCCACGCTGTTCTATGAGATCATCCAGCGCAAGGGCGCCAAGAGCTTCGGCAAGGGAAACTTCAAGGCGTTGTTCGAGGCGATTGAACGGGAGCAGGCGTTACGCGGGAACCTATAAGAAAACGTGAACGGTAAACGGTAAACGGGCCGCACAGCACCCACCCCGTTCACAGGTCACCGTTCACGCTGTTGGAGACAGAGATGCCTATCTACCACACCATGGGTCAGATTCCCCGGAAGCGCCACATTGCCTTCCGGAAGCCGGACGGCGGCATCTACGCCGAGGAGCTGATGGGGCACGAGGGCTTCACCGGCACCTCGTCGCTACTATATCACACCTATCCGCCCACCACTGTGAAATCGGCCAAGCGGCTCCGCGAGTTGAAATACGAGGCCGATCCCGACAATACGCTTCGGCATCGGCATTTCCGTACGTCCAAGGTGAAGAAGGGCGGAAGTCCGACGCTGGACCGAACCCCGCTGCTCTTCAATAATGAAGTGGCGATGCTTTACGTGGAGCCCGATGAGAACGACGCTCACTTTTACCGCAACGCCCAGGCCGACGAGCTGGTCTATGTCAGCAAGGGAACCGGCACGCTGGAAACCATGTACGGCGACCTTCCCTACCATGAGGGCGACTACCTGGTGATCCATCGCGGCATCATGCACCGCTATCGCCTGGATCTCAGCGGCGAACAGAACAAGCTGCTCATCATGGAGAGCCGGGGCCACGTGCGCTGGCCCAAGCGGTACCGCAACGAGTTCGGTCAGCTGATCGAGGGAGCGCCCTACAGCGAGCGCGACATCCGCCGGCCCACTCAGCTCCGCACTCACGACGAAAAGGGCGATTTCCGGGTGCTGGTCAAGCAGTACGACGGCCTGAACGAGATCATCCTCGATCATCATCCGTTCGACGTAGTCGGCTGGGACGGGTACTTCTACCCCTGGGCCTTCAACATCATGGACTTCGAGCCGATCGTGGGCCGAGTGCACCAGCCGCCACCGGTCCACCAGACGTTCCAGGGTGACGGGTTCGTAGTCTGCAGCTTCTGTCCTCGCCCGTATGATTTCCATCCCGAGGCAGTGCCGGCCCCGTACAACCACAGCAACGTGGACTCGGATGAAGTGCTCTACTACGCCTCGAGCGAGTTCATGAGCCGGAAGGGCATCGAGTTCGGCAGCATCACCCATCATCCCGACGGCATTCCCCATGGGCCCCATCCCGGTCGGGCGGAGGCGAGCATCGGCGCCAAATACACCGAGGAGCTGGCGGTTATGATGGATACCTTCCGCCCGCTCCAGGTGGCCAAGCCTGCCCTCTCCATCGAAGATCCGGACTACCACAAGTCATGGCTCGATGCGCAGCACGCGCAGTTCAATCCGCCTACGTCGTGAGGGCGAGTAAGCGGGTCAGCGGGTAAACAACATCCTCATCCCGAGCAGAGCGAGGGACCTTGCCCGAGTGGCTCCGGACTCCGCGGCGAATATCTGAAACACGCCGGTCAGATCCCTCGCTTCGCTCGGGATGAGGATGTCCGAAGAGACTCCGCTCTGGACGCCTGATCCGTCTCGTATAGCACGAGCCAATCTCACCGCCTTCATCCAACAAATCCAAGAGCAGAGACCACCGGGCGCGGGTACGGTCGATGATTTCCCCTCGCTCTACCGCTGGTCGGTAGAACACCCCGAGGCCTTCTGGCCCGAGGTCTGGCGCTTTTGCGGCGTCATCGCCGAGGAGCGGTCCGGGCGCGATCCGTGGGACTCGGTGGTCGTTGGGCTCGACCGGATGGCACCGCCAGATCCGGAGCTGGGCCCGAGGTGGTTTCCCGGCGCGCGACTCAACTACGCCGAGAACCTCTTGCGTCATGCAGACGAGGGAGCGGCGCTCGTGTTCTGGGACGAGCGAGGGCGCCAGCGTGAGGTCAGTTACCGGGAGCTGAATCAGCAGGTGCGCTCAGTGGCGGCGGCCCTGGCCGCCGAAGGAGTCGGGGCCGGAGACCGGGTGGCGGGCTTCATGCCCAATCTCCCGGAGACAGTGATCGCCATGCTCGCCGCGGCCAGCATCGGCGCCATCTGGTCTTCCTGCTCGCCTGACTTTGGCGCCAACGGGGTGCTCGACCGCTTCGGCCAGATCCAGCCCAAGGTTTTCTTCTGCGCCGATGGCTATCGCTATGCCGGCAAGGAAATCGACTCGCTCGCCCGGGCGCGCGAAGTGCGACAGCGTATTCCTGAGATTCGGCGGGTCGTAGTTGTTCCGTATCTTCGCGAGCGGCCGGAGATTGGTGGAATTGCCGACGCGGTTACATGGGAGGAGTGGACGTTCGGTCGTTCCGTCGTTCCATCGTTCCACCGCTTTTCCTTCGACCACCCGCTCTACATCATGTACTCCTCCGGCACCACTGGCCTTCCCAAGTGCATGGTCCATGGAGCTGGAGGGACGCTCCTGCAGCACGTGAAGGAACTGGTGCTTCACACGGATCTGTGCCGCGACGACCGGATCTTCTACTTCACCACCTGCGGGTGGATGATGTGGAACTGGCTGGTCTCCAGCCTGGCGGTAGGTGCCACGGTAGTGCTGTACGACGGCGCACCGCTCTATCCCGCTCGGATCCTGTGGGATATGGCTGAGCGTGAGCGGATCAGCGTGTTCGGGACCAGCGCGAAATACCTCGCCATGATCGAAAAGGAAGGGCTGGAGCCGGGGCGGACTCACGACCTCAGCGCGCTTCGAGCCATTCTGTCCACCGGCAGTCCGCTCGCCGCGCACAGCTATGACTATGTCTACCGGAGCATCAAGCGGGATCTGCACCTGGCCAGCATCAGCGGTGGCACCGACATCATCTCCTGCTTTGCCCTGGGAAACCCGATCGGCCCGGTGTGGCGGGGAGAGCTCCAGACCAGGGGGTTGGGCATGAGCGTGGAGGTGTTCGATCCCGAGGGCCGCCCCATCCGGGAGGCCGAAGGTGAATTGGTTTGCACTCGCCCGTTCCCCAGCATGCCGGTGGGGTTCTGGAACGATCCTCAAGGCGCCAAGTACCAGGCGGCGTACTTCAGCCAGTATCCCGGCGTGTGGCGCCACGGAGACTGGGCGCGGCTCACCCGGCATGATGGTTTGGTCATCCTGGGCCGGAGCGATGCCACCCTCAATCCGGGCGGGGTACGAATCGGCACCGCCGAGATCTACCGCCAGGTGGAACAGCTGCCCGAAGTCATTGAAAGTCTTGTAGTTGGCCAGGATTGGGAAGGCGACGTTCGGATCGTGCTGTTTGTGCGCCTCAGGGAGGGAGCCAGCCTAACCGAGGACCTGGTCTCCCGGATCAAAGGCCAGATCCGGGAGTATGCCAGCCCCCACCACGTGCCCCGAAGGATCATACCGGTAGCAGACATGCCCCGCACCATCAGCGGCAAGATCACCGAACTTGCGGTCAGGGACGTCATCCATGGGCGGGCCGTTGCCAATGTGGACGCCCTGGCCAACCCTGGGGCATTGGACCAGTTCCGGAACCTGCCGGAGCTGCGAACCTGACCCCTCGTCCCCCGTTTCAGTGTGATTTAGGCCCTATCGGGA
>DATKJJ010000403.1:0-2551 GCA_035543695.1 Gemmatimonadales bacterium
ATTCCGGTTCGCCGGGGGTCCACCCCGCGCCAAACCGCGGCCCGGGTACTCTGGAACCCGGTGGGCCTCCGCTGGTAGAGCGGCGAGTTCGCGAGAATGGCCGAGACGTAAGGCGCCATGGCGTTGAGGACCCGCCAGGCCAGCCAGGGTTGGTCAGGGAAATCGAGGTTGACCTGGAAGGACGCGGTTTGACGCATCATCTGCGCGCCAGCCGGGCTCAGCGTCGCGAAGTAGTCCGCCATCAACTGGTAGCGCTTGGCGCGAATCAGGAGAGGCGCGCGATCGATGGAGTTGAAAGGATCGATCCCGCCCGATAGCAGATCGATTCCCTCCCCAGCAGCCGCAATCTGGAGCGGCAACACGACAGAGCGCAGGTTCGCCAGGAGGGAGCTGCCGGTGAAACATGGTGGCGAACTGTATTCCAGTTGGCCGCCGGGCTCGAAGGTAATGGCACCCCCGCCGGGAACGGCAAAGCAGGGCGTGCCCTTGGCGGTGGTGCCCTCGCGCCATCCAAGCCTGGCACCGAACCGGCGCAACAAGGGAAGAGTCGAGGTAACTCCTTCGTCCTCGATGGAGCAGCGGCGCCCGGTGAGCGCCTCTACGGGGATGAGCTCGACCTCCGCTCCGATCCGCTGCAGCCTGGGCGAATCGCCGGCGCCGGCGAACGCTCCCCGGGCAAGGTCTTCGGTCAGGCGATCGACGGGGAGAGCGGTCACCCCCTGGCTCCCACCACCAGGGCAAAGAGGTTCTGGGGATCAGGCCGCCAGGATTCCAGCCTGAGTCCGGCGGCGGTAAACAGTTCGGTGACGCTGCTCCGGTCGTGCTTGCAACTGATCTCCGTTCGGATCGATTCACCGGCCGCGAAATGCACCAGGCCCATGCCTGGAATCCGGACCCGCTGCTCCAGCTTCGAGATCAGGTGCATTTCGATTCGGTGATTTACCGGCTCGTAAAACGCCAGATGCTCGAAGGTGTCAGGATCGAAGTTCGAGCCCAGCTCGTGATTGAGTACCAGCAGCATGTTCTGGTTGAAGGCCGCGGTCACCCCTTGAGAGTCGTTATAGGCAGCCTCGATCCGGCGGGGATCTTTTCGCAAATCCACTCCCATCAGGAAGCGGTCTCCGTCGGTCATGGCCGCACGTACTCTGCCGAGCAGCCGAATGGCAGCCGGCGGATAGAAGTTTCCGATAGTGCCGCCCAGAAAGGCGTACAGGGCCGGGTGAGAGAGCGGTTCGGGCGGAGTAAGCTCCTCGGCGATGTCGGCCACCACCGGGGTGACTGCCAGGCCGGGGTAGTCGCGCCGTAGCCCGGTGGCTGTGTCGTTCAGAAAACTGGCACTCACGTCGATCGGCACGTACTCACCGCCGATTCCGGTAGCCCGCATTGCCCTCAGAATGATTCGGCTCTTTTCAGCACTGCCGGCACCGAGCTCGACCAGGGAACGAATTCCCAGAGCCGAGACGAGCTGCGGCATCCAGTCCTCGAGCAGAGCCCGCTCGGTTCGGGTGGGGTAGTACTCGGGAAGCCGGGTGATCTCCTCGAACAGCTCGGAGCCGCGATGATCGTAGAAGTACTTGGGCGGCAGTTCTTTCTGAGGCGCGGACAGCCCCTCGGCGACTTCGGCGAGCATGCGCGGGTTGGGCTGACGGTACGCAGCCACCGTCGAAGCCGACCAGCCGGATTTGGTGTTCTCAGACATCTCGAACGCACCGGAAGCCGCTGAAGATCTGGCGGCGGATGGGGTAATCCCAATTGCGGAAGGTGTTGCGAACCGCGCCTGGGCGGGTGGCCCACGAGCCGCCCCGAAGAACCTTGTACTCACTTCCGAAGAACGCTTCGGAGTACTCACGGTAGGGAAAGCTTTGGAAATCGGGGTACGGCTGGAAATCACTCGAGGTCCACTCCCACACGTCACCGATCATCCCGCTGCATCCGATGGGCGAGATGTTGGCCGGATAACTACCGATTGGCGCAGTGTCGAAACTCAGCTGATCCACGTTGGCCAACTCCCGGCCCGCCGGCGCTTCCCCCCAGGGGTAGCTGCGCTTGCTGCCCTCGGCGGGATGCCAGGATGCCGCTGCTTCCCACTCGAACTCGGTAGGCAACCGCTTTCCAGCGTACCTCGCGAATGCCTCGGCTTCGTAGTAGCAGACGTGGCACACAGGGTGGAGCGGTTCCACCGGGGCGCTGCGGTCCATTGAACGGCTGCTCCACACTCCGTCGACTCGATTCCAGTATTTCGGTGCGGCAGCGCCCGATTCTTCCAGCCAGCGCCATCCGGCATCGGACCACCACTCGCGGTTAGAGTAACCGCCGGCCCCGATAAACTCCGCGAACTCACCGTTGGTGACGGGATGTATGTCGATCCAGAAGGGATCCAGTGAAACCGTGTGCCGCGCGCGCTCGTTGTCGTAGGCTGCCGAGCGGTCATCGGTGCCGATCTCGACGTTCCCGCCAGGGAAATACGTCATCTCTCCCGGCCGGATCAGCTCTGAGACAGGCGGCAGAGGAATCGGGTAGCGGTGCGCGGGCGTATACGGTGCTCCCTGCT
>DATKJJ010000404.1:0-2738 GCA_035543695.1 Gemmatimonadales bacterium
GCCGCTTCCGGGAGCTCGGGATCGTGCAGTGGCGGGGAAGCTTCGGCTGGGACGATTATGAGCCCAGCCCCGGCCGGTACGACCTCGATTGGTTGGAACAGTTCGTCGCCCTGGCTGACAGCATGGGCATCTCCCTTCGCCCGTACCTGGGCTATACCCCGGCCTGGGCGGCGCGTGGCGGCAGAGATGACCACGCGTGGAACGATCCTCCGCGAAGCGAGCAGGATTGGGCTCGCTTTACCGGTGCGCTCGCCGGCCGGCTCCGGCCCTACCGGAGCATCGTGTCTTACGAGATCTATAATGAGGAGAACACGGCGCTCTGGTGGGAGGGCAGCGCCGAGGAGTATGCCCGCGTCCTTCGGGATGGCGCGGACGCGATTCGCCGGGCCGACCCGGATGCCCGGATCCTTCTGGGCGGCCTGGTCTGGCCTGATCTCGAATGGCTCGAGCACGCGTGTGAGAGCGGACGCGCGCCCTTCGACGTGCTCCCGTTCCACGCCTACCCCGAGACCTGGACTCCCGATTCGATAACGGTGGAGAATTATCTGGGGCCAGCCTTGCGGGGCGGATTCGTTCCGGAGGCGGACCGCCGGTGCGGGCGAAAACCGATCTGGATCAATGAGACCGGCTTCGCCACCACGCCGGGGAAGAACGAGAAGGACCAGGCGGAGTGGTGGGCCCGCGCCGTGGCGACGTTTCTGGCCGAGCCGCGAGTGGAGCAGATTGGGATCTATGAGATCAAGGACCAACAGCTGGGCACCGAGCTCATCGGCGACACTCCCAACTATTATCTGGGGCTGATCCGACGGGACGGCAGCCCGAAGCTTGCCTTTGAAACGATCAGGTTGCTGGTTCGGCTCTTCCACAGCGACTCGATCACCGTGGCCGATCCCTTGCTCAGCGTTCGGGTGACGGTCGGGTCTCCCGGGCAGCTGCATCATCATCTGTTCATCCGGCCTGACGGCCGGCAGCTTGTGTTTGTGTGGGACAAGTCAGGGAATCCCACCGTGGAGCTGACTCTTCCGGCTCTAGCCGGCGCCATCACGGCATACGCCATCGACGGGCGCGCCAGTCCCTGGAAGAACGTCAAGGGGAATACTATTCGGGGAATCGCCCTGCAACCGGGAAGTGTGCAGATCTTTCAGGTGGACGGCCGATGACCCGGCCCCTCGGCCTCGAATGGTTCGCCAAGCTGGCGCGGGACGTTCGGTCCGCATCGGCTGAGGATGGGGTGGGCGTGGGAGCCATCGCCCGAGACCTGGTGGCACTCAACCTTCACAACCAGCTCGGCGTGAGGGCGTACTTTCAGTACCGCTTGTTCGATCCCCGCATCCCTTATCCCGATAAGAAGGACTATCTCCCCGACAGTGGGCGGGCGACCGGCCGGCTCTGGTCGCTACTCACTCCGGTACAGTACCGCCTGCCGTTCCGGAACAAACTGGTATTCAACCGCGTCTTCGGCGGTCAGAACCTGCCGGTCGCGCGAGTGTTTGGGGTCTACGACCCACGGGTGGGCTTCACCGTGGATGGGGATGAGCTCCGGAACGCAGCCGACCTCGGGCGCTGGATGCGGCAGGCCCCGGACAATGGCTTTGTCTTCAAGGCGCTGTTCGGCATCGAAGGATATCAGGTCCTGGTGCTCTCCGGCCGTGCGGCCGAAGATCCTGCAAGTTTCATTACTCTCTCAGGGGATCGCTACACTGCGGATCGCCTAGTGGAGTTTGCCCGAAACACCCGGGAGCTGGAGCGTCGAGGGGCGCTGGAGCTCGAGTCGTACCTGATGGAAGAGCGGATCCTGCCCCATCCGGAGCTGGCGGAGCTGGTTGGGCCAACGCTCTGTTGCGTCAGAGTGGTCACCTTCATTGGCCTGAACGGGCGGCCGCAAATTCTCGGCGCCGTGTACAAGCTCCAGCCGGAGCCGCTGGGAGTGGACCACTTGAGCTATGGGGCCATCGGCAGCTGGGTCGACCTGGATTCCGGCGCGCTTGCCCCGGGGCGGTCCCGCCATCACTTCGGGTATACCTCCGTGATTCCGGGCACCGACAGAAAGTTCGCCGGCTTCAAGCTTCCCCACTGGCCTGAGGTCAAAGAGGTTGCGCTCAAGGCGGCCAGCGTTCTGCCCTGGGCTCGCGCTATCGGGTGGGACGTTGCCATCGCCGATCGAGGGCCGGTCCTTATCGAAGGAAATGCCGAGTGGTCCACTTCACTGCTTCAGATTCCCGCTCCGCGTGGCCTGATGACCGGAGAGTTCAAGTCGCTGTGCGCCACCCTGGCCGCCGGGCCGACGACGCGGCCGTAGCCTGGGGCGGCGGCAGATCCGCCAGATCGCGGCGCATGTTCTGTCCAACCGGCAACCGCCATATTCCATTCGCGGCGGGGTCTTCGATGTGCTCACGGAGAGTGGTGGGGAGATGCTCGCGGCCGACAACCTGGAAACGCTACCCCGGTTGCAACTTTTCGAAGAGTTGGAAGGTATTGACATCGGGACTGCTGGACCACGACGCACTGGTGCTCTTGAACGTCACCGGCGGCGGACGCCATCGGCGCCATGCCGACCGGGCAGCTGATCCCGGCCCGGCCCGCGCTGCAGCTGGATTAGCAGGAGATTTATCTCGACGCTACACTCGACAAGATCGCCAACCTGTTTCGCTGAAGGCCACCATGCGCTCAATCGTCGGCTCCGCCATGCTCCTGCTCTGCCTCCAGGCCAACGCTTCGGGCCAGGGGATCTCCTCCTC
>DATKJJ010000405.1:0-4275 GCA_035543695.1 Gemmatimonadales bacterium
GCGAGTCACGAGTCGCGAGTCGGAAGAGGCTTGATCCAAACCTGTTTGCGGCTTGTTGGATGGAGTAGCCGGTCCAGGACTCGCGACTCGCGGCTCGCGACTCGCGACTCCCTTTAACACCCCCGCCAACACCACGAACGCCACCAGCCCTGGTACCACGCTCCAGCTGATAACGCTTCGGACGATGGCGCCCTGCCGCAGGAGCCACCAGGCGGCGAGCGAGCCCAGAACTGCGCCGAAGTGATCGGCCCCCCGGTGAAAGCCGAAGGCCCGGCCCCGGAGCTCCGGGGGGGTGATCTCCGCGATCATTGCATCGCGCGGCGGAGTCCGAAGACCCTTGCCGATCCTATCGATGACCCGAAAGCCCACTACCTGCCACGCGGCACTGGTGCTCGCTATCAGCGGACGCACCAGAACGGCGGTCCCGTAGCCTGCGAGGATCAGAGGCCGCCTCCAGCCGGGCCGGTCCGCCAGTCGGCCGCTGATCCACTTCAGCGCGGAAGCCGTCAACTCCGACGCACCATCGAGGAGTCCGAGCGTCACCGCACTCCCGCCCAGGGTGCGGGTGACAAAGGCCGGGAGGAGGGGGTACACCATCTCGCTGGCGAAATCGTTGAACAGCGAGACCAGCGAGAGCCCTTTGACCCCGGCGGGGACCCGGGAGCCCTCCCCGCCGGGGGTGGCCTGAGGGGAGGCCTTCTCGGTCTGGTTTGGCGGCATAGGCTGGGGAATGTAAGTCGGTGAAGGGCGCTCCGGCTTCGTGACGCCTGACCTGCGGCGGATGAATCGGGCGACTATATCTTGTCGGCATGCATGCCGAACCCGCGCGGTTTCACGAGTCGAACCTCTGGTCCACCCCAATCCGGGATCTCGGTCTCACCATCGAAGGCACCCGGCTGGAGCCAATTTTAGCCGAGTTCAGCGAGGAGCTCCGCCAGATCGGGATCACCCGGGTGCGGCCCCAGTTCTACCTCTCGACGGAATGGGGCGTCCCCTTCGAGACGGTGGCAATAGCCATTCCTTTCTACCTGGCCCGGCCCGATCTCACCGCGCTGCATGCTGAACGGGTGGGACACGTGGAGGGTTTTGACCGGGCCGACATCCTCAAGTACCTGCGGCACGAGATGGGGCACGTCATCAACTACGCGTACCGTCTTTACGATCAGGAGGAGTGGGTCAAGCAGTTCGGGTCGATCACCCAGCCGTACTTCGAGGAGTACCGGCCGGAGCCCTTCAGCCGGCGGTATGTCCGCCATCTGCCGGGTTGGTATGCCCAGAAGCATCCGGATGAGGACTGGGCGGAAACCTTTGCCGTGTGGATGACCCCGGGCCTGGACTGGCGGGCGGAATACGGCGGCTGGCCCGTGGCGTACGCCAAGCTCACGTACTGCAGCCGGACCATGAACGCGCTCCGGGACAGGGATCCGGAGGTGACCAGCAGTGAGCTGGACGAGGACGTGGCGGAGATCGAGTACTCACTGGACCAGTACTACGGCCGATCGGCCGTCTCACCCGGGGAGCTGCCGCCCGGGCTGGACGGGGCCATTCGGGCCATCTTCGAGGATCTGGGCAGCTTCGACCGCCCGGCACCCGACGGTCCGCTCCAGCCCGCAGCCGACCTGATCCGACGGCTCGAGGCCGAGCTCATGGCCAACGTGTTCCGCTGGACCGGCCACTTCCCGGAGCGTACCCGCGTGCTCCTCCGATATCTGGCAGAGCGAGCGGCCCAACTGGAGCAGGGATATCCGGCGGAACGGGAGGACTCGGCCATCATCGGCCTGACTACGCTGGTGACCGGGCTGGCAATGAACCACGTCCAGCGGGGGAGTTATTTGCCCTAATCTTTACTTCTTATACCTCTCCTGAGCTAACTCTACGATCCGCTCTATCAGCTTGGGATACTCCATCCCCGCTGCCCCGGCCGACATCGCGAACTCACTGGAGCGCTCGAGATAACAGCTGGCGTTCACCTCGAGCACGTAGATGTCACCGGTATCGGTCAGCCGCAGATCCACCCGGCCGTAATCGCGAACCCGAAGCGCCCGGTAGGCATCCACCGCCACCTTTTGAAGCCGGGCCCTGAGCTCGTCGGGAAGGCTTGCCATGACCGATTTGGTTCCTTTGAACTCCTTGCTCCGCTCATCCCACTTCGCCTTGCTGTCCAGCACCTTGGGCGCCCCCTCCGGAAATCCGGTGAAATCCACTTCGACCGGCGGCAGCGCCCGCGGCTGGGAGTTCCCCAGCACTCCGACGTAAAACTCCCGGCCGTCAATGAATTCCTCGGCCAGTGCCGAGTCGTTGAGCTCCTTCCGAATGGCGGCAACCCGCTCCATCAGTGCGCCGGCATCGTGCACCAGCGACTTGCCTCCGATGCCGATCGAAGAGTCGGATCGGAGCGGCTTGACGAAAAGCGGCATCCGAAGATTGCCGCCGGTCTCGAACGCCTGCTGCCGGGAGAAGACCGCGAACCGCGGATAGAGAATATCCTCGAAGGCCAGGAGCTTCTTGGTCAGCCCCTTGTCCTGACTCAGGTACAGCTCGCCGGGGCCGCTGCCGGTGTACTTGAGCCCGAGCAGATCGAGCAGTCCGGCCACTGGAATGTCCCCGAACACATTGTCTCCGAACATCTCCATGAGATTGAAGACGAGGTCGGGCTTGCGGCGGGAGAGTCCGGCGATGAGCCGCTTGACGTCGGTGTGCACGCCGAGGATGGATACCCGGTGTCCCAGGCTCCGCAGCGCCTTGGCAACCTGGGGAACGACCGCCTCGTACTCCTTCGAGTTCTCGTCTTCGCTGTCGAGATACGTCAGGACGGTGATCTTCATGGTTACTCCGGCAGCTCCATGCCCCAGCGAGCCAGGGAAACCGGCAGGCCTCCATACTGCATCAGATCATCGTGAAAACGGCGGAGACTGCCGCCTCCATCCGCCTGTTGCTGGTATGACTGTCGCAGGCTCAGCAGCTCCCGTCGTCCGACGGCATAGGACAGCTGGTATGTGGGCCACGCGCAGTATCGCCGGACTTCAGCTTCAGCATTGGCTCGCTCGATCGGCAGGTGCTCCACCATATAGTCGGTGGCTTGAGCCGGAGACATGCCGCGGGTGTGCAGCCCGACATCGAGCACCACCCTGATGGCTCGCCACAGCAGGTTGACCAGCCGGAACAGGCGCGTCTCGGTGGTCTGATAATAGCCTGCCTCCTCCATCAATTGCTCGCAGTAGAGCGCCCAGCCTTCCACCATGATCGGAGTCCAGACGTGACGACGAACCTCCGATTCGAGCCCTTGCAGCGTAACCAGATGAAGATGGTGACCGGGATACACCTCGTGCGCCACCATCACTGGAAGCGCGTGCCGGCAATGGCCCCGGAGCTGCTGGGCCAGAGCGGCAGGCGACAGCTCGGGGTCAGGCTCGGTCACATAGAACCGGCCTCGGTGCTGGTCGAGATAAATTGGCGGCGGCTCGTAGGCCGCAAAGGGCACCAGCCCGGCCAGGTAGGCCGGCGTAGGCACCACGTCCACTCCGCTCTTCGGCACCGTGAGCAGGCCGCGCTCGGTCAGGAACCGGCAGGCCCGTTCGACTTCCGAGCGGTAGACTGCAAGCAGCTCACCGGGTGGGGGCGACTCGGCCTGGAGCTTCTCGACTACCTCTCGCCAGGGACGCCCGTCGAGCTGCCGAGCCAGGGTGGCGAGCTCCTGCGTAGTCTCCTCCTGGAGGCGCTGTCCGTACCGCCACAGCTCTCCGGGGCCCGGCATCAGCGCGTGCTCGTGCTGGAGTCTCCGGCCGAACTGTTGCTCACCAACGGCGAAGGCCTGCGGGTTTGAGGCCGGCTCGATCCGGTCGCGCAGGGCGGTACCGAATTCGACCAGCGCCTTGAGCGCCTGTTCTCCCGCCAGCCTGAGCTCATCCGCGAATTCACCCGCGCCGCCGAAGCCGGCAACAACCTGGGCAACGAGCTGTCCTCCCCCGGGGAGCATGGCGAGCGCGGTATCTACGAAAACGGAGGGCGGTTCATCGATCGTGGCCTGAGCCGCCTCCAGAAACGCCGGGGTGTCTCTTAACCGGGCCAGCACCGCCGCCGCGCGAACCGCAGGCTCCGGCTCGTCCCGGGTCAACAGCGAGTACAAGCCCTGAAACAGGTGAGAAAGCCAGAAGCCCGGATTCCGGACATGGGGCTGCTCCTCGGCGAAGCGATAGCTGGTAGTGCGAATCTCCCCCAGCAGCGCCGTCCGGTCGATCTCGGTTTGGAGATGGTCGGTCTCCAACTCCTCGATCG
>DATKJJ010000406.1:0-3085 GCA_035543695.1 Gemmatimonadales bacterium
GTGGCGCCGGTTGGCGGCGCTGGACCCCACCGATCAGCGCGCCGCCCAGGGGCTGATGCGGGCGCTGGTGGCGTTGGGTGATTCACCCGGAGCGCTGCGCCACGCCGAGATCTTTCACCAGATCCGGCGGGACGAGCTGGAGCTGCCTCCGGATCCTGCGGTCGCAGCCTTGGCCGACCGGATCCGGCGGGGGGAGGAGACCCCCGCCCCCGCAGTCAAGTTCGCATCTCAGAGTCAAACCACTCACCCAGCTCCGGGTACCGTTTCCCCGCCGGCAGAGGCGATTGCGCCCGATGCCGCCGAGGCCCGGCGCATCCCGATTGGCGGACGAACCGTTGGGTTTTTGGCTGTGCTTCTCGCGGGCGTTCTGCTGTTGCTGTGGCGGGGGATCCATGCCCACGCTCCTGTTGCCGGTCCGCCCCGACTCGCAGTGCTTCCCTTCGAGAACCTGGGAGACTCGGGCGACGCCTACTTCGCCGGCGGCGTGACCGATGAGGTGCGGGGCAAACTGGCGGCGATCCCGGGGCTCGAGGTGTTGGCCAGCCTGAGCTCGAATGACTATCGGTCCAACACTCGGCGGCTTCCCGAGGTCGCCCGGGAGTTGGGAGTCACTTACCTGCTGGTGGGAAAGATTCGCTGGCTTCGGGGACCGGCCGGTTCCAGCCGGGTGCGGGTGAGCCCAGAGCTCATTCGACTGGTCCCGGGCACGGCGCCGGTGACCCGGTGGCAGCAGCCGATCGATGCGGCCCTCACCGATGTCTTCGCGGTGCAGGCCGACATCGCGAGCAAGGTGGCCGACGCGCTGGGCGTGGTGTTGGGCGACAGCACCCGCCACGAGCTGACGGCCAAGCCCACCGAGAACCTCGCCGCGTATGATGAGTTCCTCAAAGGCGAAGCCGCGGCGCAGGACATGAAGGCCGACCAGGCCGGCCTCCGCCGGGCGATCGCGTTCTACCAGCGTGCCGTGTCACTCGACTCCACCTTCGCCCAGGCCTGGAGCCAGCTCTCCCGGGCGGAGACTTCGCACTATTCGAACGGCATCCCCGACCCGGCCATGGGGAATGCGGCCCGGGTCGCGGCCGAAAGGGCGCGTGCGCTCAGGCCGTCGGATCCGCTGGTGTACTTGGCAGCCGGAGACTTCTATGGGGCCGTCAACCCGGTCGACAACCCGCGCGCGGTGGCGGAGTACAGTCGTGGACTCGGACTCGCTCCTGACAACGTGGACCTGCTCAGCGCGCTGGCGAGCGCCGAGACCAGCCTGGGCCAGTGGGACCGCGCGGCGGGACGGCTGGCCCGGGCCGCGCGGCTCGACCCCCGCTCACTGACGGTAACGCGGCGGCTCGCGGCGGTGCACATCTGGCTCCGCCAGTACCCGCAGGCGGATTCCGCGGCCGACCGGGCGGCCGCGCTCGCGCCCACCAGCCCCGCAATGGCGTCGTTCAAGGTGATGGTGGCCGTTGCCCGAGGCGATCTCGACAGCGCCCGCGCGGCCGTCCGGCGAGCGCAGAGCCGGATCGATCCCGCGGTGCTGTACCCGTTCTTCGCCGCCTACCAGGACCTGTATTGGGTGCTCGATGACGCACAGCGGCGGGAGGTGCTTACGGCGCCACCCAGCGCGTTCGATGATGACCGGGGGAGCTGGGGCCTGATCCGGGCGGGGTTGTACCAGCTTCGGGGCGACCGGCGCCGCATGCGGGTCTACGCTGACTCCGCCCGGCTGGCGTTGGAGCAGCAGCTCCGGGCCGAGCCGGACGACTGGCAGCGCCACTCGATTCTCGGCCTGGCGCTGGCCTATCTGGGGCGCAAGGCCGACGCGATTCGCGAAGGGCAGCGCGGTGTGGCCCTCATGCCGATCAGCCGCGATGGCTACTTCGGGCCTTACAGTCAGCTGCAGCTGGTGCGGATCTACCTGCTTACCGGCGAGCCCGACCTGGCGCTCGATCAGCTGGAGCCGCTGCTCCGGGTGCCGTTCTATCTCTCGCGCGGCTGGCTCCGGATCGATCCGACGTTTGATTCGCTGCGCCGGCACCCGCGCTTCCAGCGGCTCTTGTCACCCTGAGCGCAGCGCTGTCACCCCGAACGAAGTGAGGGGGCCGAAACCTGTCTGACCCACTATTTACTCGTCGTGAGCTGATCGCCGCACTGGCTTCCACTGCCGTGCTGCCACTCATGGCCGCATGCGGCCGCGATCGCGTGCCATCACGAGCAGGAACCAACCAATCCGAGGCCAACGCATTGCTCGATCAGGCCGCCGAGAATCTGCTTCGCCTTTTTCCCGAAGGCGCAACCTCTCTGGGCATCGACACCGGCCCGAGAGCCGCGCTCCGATCTCAGCTCTCCGATCGTTCCGCCGCCGGGCGGCAGCGCGCGGCAGATCAGGTCCGCGCCGATCTCGAGCGGGTCAAGGCACTCAGCCTGTCTGGTCTCCCCTTCGCGGTCCGCACCAGTCTGGAGGTGGTTCAGAGTGCCTACACCAGGGCGCTCGAGGGGTTTGCCTTTCCCTATGGAGACACCACGGTAGGCAGCTGGCGCAATACGCCGTATGTCGTCATTCAGAACGTGGGTGCCTATCTCGACGTCCCCCGCTTCCTCGACAGTGACCACCCCATCGAGAACGCCGACGACGCCGAGGCCTACCTCGCTCGGATGCAGTCATACGCCAGGCAGCTGGACGGCGAGCTCGAGCGGATGCAGACGGCTCGCGGAATGAAGCTGATTCCCCCCGGGTTCCTGATCGACAAAGCCCTGGAGCAGATGAGCCTCTCGGCCAAAAATGCCAGGCAGGGTGGGTCGCTGGTGGAGTCCATCGATCGGCGAACAAAGAAGATTCCGGGCAACTGGGCCGAGCGAGCCCGAACGATTGCGGCAAAGGAGGTGGCGCCGGCACTCGAGCGGCAGATCAGCGAGCTCCAGACGGAGCGAGCGACGGCAACGAACGATGCCGGTGTCTGGGCCCGCCCGCACGGGGAAGAGTTCTACCGTTGGGCACTCGAGGCGTCGACCACGACCAAAATGTCGCCCGACGAAGTCCACGAGATGGGCCGAAGCGAGCTGCAGCGTCTCCAGGCGCAGATGGATCCACTCC
>DATKJJ010000407.1:0-3149 GCA_035543695.1 Gemmatimonadales bacterium
TAAGGCTCTTGAGAATGATGCTCTGAATAATCCTGCTGGTCGGCTGGCGCCTCCTTGAAGCTCTTGAGCGGCACCACTTCGGTCACGAGCGGGCGGGGGAACGTCTTGGCCGAATCCAGGTGGGCCAGATAGGCGACGGCCTTCTGATGCTGCTCTTCATCCTGATAGAAAATCGTTGACCGGTATTGCGGTCCCACGTCAGGCCCCTGGCGGTCCAGCTGAGTGGGGTCATGAACCACGGTGAAGAAAAGCTCGAGCAACTGATCATAGCTGATTTGCGACGGGTCATAGGTTACGCGGACCGATTCCGCGTACCCGGTGTGGCCCGGCCGTAGTTGCACCGAGGGAGGCGGGTCTCCGCCGACGGCAAAACCGGAGACAGCCGACTTGACGCCCTTCACGTGGTCGTAGATCGCTTCGACACCCCAGTAGCACCCGCCGGCGAAAACCGCGGTCTTCTTGTCTGTGGTGGGTTGGCGCGAAACCGAGGGGGACAGGCTCACCAGCATCACGGCGCAGCTCAGGCCGGTGAGGCGCGACCGGGAACTCCGGATGTTGATCCAGTTCATGGTGCGAGCTCCGACGAGGGTCCAACGAGGAGCAGGAGTAACTTCTCAGACGCCGCTCCCAGAAGGAGTGGCACAGCTACGCAGGCTCCGAGCCCGTACCTCCTCCGCCGTGAGCCCGTACAGCGGCGGGCCGTGAATGCCGAGCATGGAGAGAAAGACGTAGATCTGGCCGCGATGGTGGATCTCGTGCTCAACCATCGATCGAAGCCACTTCCACACCGTGATCGGGGCTCCGCCTGGCGTCTGGCATTTCCGCTGAAGGTCGCTGGGTGAGAGTCCGCGAAGTATCGCCACCGATTCCGCGTGCAACCGGTTCAAGTAGGCGAAGACTTGGTCGTACCCATCAGCCAACTCGGGTCCGTGACCCGGGTAGCGAGTCGGGCGGAGCAGGGCATTCTCGACGAACATGAATCGCTCGGTCCCGGCCAGGTGGCGCAGGAGGTCGCCGAAGGAGAAGGCGTCCTCCTGATGGCGCCACTCGAGGCGGTCACGCGGGATACAGGCGGCAACCCGAAGAGTTCGTTCCCGAATTCGTTCATAATAGGCCAGGAACGACTCGGCACTGGTGACTTCCATGAGGGCTCACTGACCAGGCTTGGAATGATCGGATAAGTGACAGTCTAGCACATAGAGAGATTACCCGCCGTCAGCCCTCGGATTACGAGCTAAATTACCCTCTGGCACGAGCTTCAGGTTCTCCGTATTCTTCGTGCCCGGACTCCCGCGGAACCACAACGATCCTCCGAGCCAGCGTCCCGGCACCGGGACGGAGCCTCTGCTATGGCCCAATCGCAACTCCCCGTGGTCCAATCCGGCTTTCTAAAGACGTCCCGGCGCGATGCGTGGTGGGTGCAGCCGCTGGTCGTCTTCACCATTCTCACCAGTTTCGTCGTCTACACTACATGGGCCGCGCTGCAAAATGCCCATTACAACTACGGACCCTACCTTTCTCCGCTCTATTCGCCTGAGCTGTTTGGCGTCTCACCCCATGCGCTGTTCGGCCCGCCGCCCACGTGGTGGCCTGGATGGCTGCCCTTCTCGCCGGCGTTCCTGATCCTCTGGGCGCCCGGAGGTTTCCGCTTTACCTGTTACTACTATCGCGGCGCCTATTACAAGGCGTTCTGGGCTGATCCTCCAGCATGCTCCGTGGGTGAGCCACGCTCCAGCTATATCGGCGAACACGCGTTCCCGCTGATCCTGCAGAACATCCATCGCTACTTCCTGGTTCTCGCAGTAATCGTCCTCGGCTTCCTGGCGGCGGACGTGTACAAGGCGCTCTGGTGGATCAACCAGCAAACCGGCGCGGTGGAGTTTGGAGTCGGAGTGGGAACCCTGGTCCTCGCGGTCAATCTCGTCATGCTGAGCGGCTACACTTTCGGCTGCCACTCGATGCGACATGTGGTCGGTGGCATGATGGATCGTCTTTCGACCTCGCGAATCCGCACCCTGCGGCAGACCGCCTACGATTGCTCCAGTTGCCTCAACCGCCGCCACATGCTCTGGGCCTGGATGAGCCTCTTCACCGTCGCCTTCAGCGACATCTACATCCGGCTCTGCTCGATGGGGATCTGGACCGACTGGAGGATCTTCTGATGGAGCACCAGGCCTTCGATCATGATGTCCTGGTGATCGGTGCAGGAGGGGCCGGCCTCCGAGCGGCGATCGAAGCCGCCGCCGCGGGCGTAAAGGTCGGCATGGTCTGCAAGTCGCTCCTGGGCAAGGCGCACACCGTGATGGCGGAGGGCGGAGTCGCCGCGGCGATGGCGAACGTGGATGACCGGGACAACTGGCGTGTCCACTTCTCCGACACCATGCGCGGCGGGCAGTATCTCAACAACTGGCGCATGGCCGAGCTGCACGCCAAGGAGGCCCCGGCTCGGGTGAAGGAGCTGGAGGCATGGGGTGCCCTCTTCGACCGCACTCCGGATGGCCGCATCCTCCAGCGGAATTTCGGCGGCCACAAGTATCCCCGGCTGGCGCACGTTGGAGACCGTACCGGCCTGGAGATGATCCGCACCCTCCAGGACCACGGTATCCACCAGGGCATCGATGTGCACATGGAGTGCACCATCCTGACCCTGCTGAAAGACGGCGAGCGGATTGCCGGCGCGTTCGGCTACGACCGGGAGCGCGGCCGGTTCCGGCTCTTCCGGGCCAAGGCGATCGTGCTCGCGACCGGCGGCATCGGACGCGCGTACAAGATCACCAGCAACAGCTGGGAGTACACTGGCGACGGCCACTCGCTCGCCTACCACGCCGGCGCCGATCTCCAGGACATGGAATTCGTGCAATTCCATCCGACCGGCATGGTCTGGCCCCCGAGTGTTCGGGGCATTCTGGTCACCGAAGGAGTCCGGGGTGAAGGCGGCGTCCTGCGGAACAAGGAGGGCCGGCGCTTCATGTTCGACGACATCCCGGAAAACTATCGCAGCCAGACAGCCGACAACGAGGAGGAGGGCTGGCGCTACACCCAGGGAGATCGCAACGCCCGTCGGCCACCCGAGCTGCTCACCCGGGACCACGTGGCCCGCTGCATCATGCAGGAGGTGAGGGAGGGGCGGGGAAGTCCCCACGGTGGGG